>DATHEW010000291.1:0-2991 GCA_035318425.1 Candidatus Acidiferrum sp.
GTACGCTGGCACTGGCTGCCGGAGAAATGACCGAAGTGGCTTACGCGAAGTGGTTGAAGTCCAATTCAAAACGCGCATGAGCAACCCACAACAACTCGTCCAAAAACTTTGGAATTATTGCAACATTCTCCGCGACGACGGCTTGTCGTATGGCGATTATGTAGAGCAGTTGACGTTTCTGCTGTTCCTGAAAATGGCGGATGAGCAGTCGCGGCGTCCGTTCAACAAGCCGTCACCCATTCCCAAGGGTTTCAGTTGGAGTTCGCTGCTGAAGGTGGAGGGCGTTGATCTCGAAGTGCATTACCGCCATACGCTGGGGGAACTCGGCAAGCGGTCGGGCATCTTCACCATCCTCAAGCAGCACGGGCGCGCCGCGGTGGTGTTGCCGGACAACGTGCTCTTCGAAGGCGGCGCGGGCGAAACCATCCGGCGCGAACTGCTCAAGCAGGCGGACGTGCATACGCTGCTGCGCCTGCCTACAGGCATCTTCTACGCGCAAGGCGTGAAGGCGAACGTCCTGTTCTTCGATCGCAAGCCCGCGCAGGAAAAGCCGTGGACGCGGAAGCTCTGGATTTACGACCTGCGCACCAACCTGCATTTCACGCTGAAGGAAAACACGCTGAAGCGAAGCGACCTGGATGATTTTGTCGCGTGTTATTTTGGTGAGGTGGGTTGGGATGCGTTGCCGCGCGTCCCCAATGAGAAAGCGGCGCAGCAACGCCGCCCTACCTCGCGGCATAACCGCGTCGAGACGGAGCGGTTCAATTCTTTCACCTACGAAGAACTGACCAAGCGCGACAAGGTGAACCTCGATATCTTCTGGCTGAAAGACGATGCGCTGGAAGAATCCGCCAATTTGCCCGCGCCGGAAATCATCGCGGCTGACATCACGGCCGATCTCGAAGCGGCGATGGAACAGTTCGCGACGATCGCGGAGGATTTGAAGCGCTAAAGCGAGGTGCGGCTTGTCTTGGGCGTTTTCGTTTGGAATTCTCGCCGCATTGATTCCCTGCGCCTCAACGTCCGCCGCTTCGGCTGGTTTGAAGCGTGGAATCCAATCCCGTTATGAACAAACTGGTCTTCTCGTGTGCTCTTGTTCTTGCCGCGCGCCTCGTCTTCGCGGCCGACTTCTCCCACGTCGCCGCGCGGCTCGAACCCATCGTGAAAGAAGAGATGCGCGAATGGGAGATCGGCGGGATTGCCATCGCGCTCGTCGATGATCAACGCGTGATTTACTCCGAAGGCTTCGGTGAAGCGAAGCGCGGCTCGATCTTCCGCGTCGGTAGCATCTCGAAATTGTTCAATGCCATCGCCGTGATGCAGCAGGTCGAAGTTAGCAAGCTCGATCTCGACGCGCCGTTGCCGCCGGACGTGTTGCCGTTGAATCCTTTCTCTAATGCGCCCGCCGTCACATTGCGACAATTGCTCTGTCATCGCAGCGGCCTGCAACGCGAGCCGGCGATCGGCGGTTATCTGGATGACGATGAACCCGGCCTGCCTGCGACGATTGCGAGCGTGCCTCCGGGTGTGCTGGTCACGCGTCCGGGCGAGAAGACGCGCTACTCCAATCTCGGTCCAAGCATCGCCGGTCACCTCGTCGAACGCGTGAGCGGAAAATCGTTCGAGAACTATCAACGTGATCGCATCCTCGGCCCGCTCGGCATGACAAACTCGGCGTGGCTGTTGCACCGTTCCGTTCGCAAAAGATTGATCGTCTCGCATATCCGCGTCGCGGACGGTCGCGGCGGTTGGAAGCGGCAGGAGACGCCCGTGTTTGATCTCGGAACCATCCCGGCCGGAAATTTGTTTTCAACTGCCGACGATCTCGCGCGCTTCGCATCTGCGTTGATCAATCGAGGCGGTGGTTTAGTGAAGCCATCGTCACTCGACGAAATGTGGAAGCCACAGCTCACGGCGGAACAGAGCGGATTCGGTCTCGCGTTCCTCGTCGGCAAATTCCGCGGGCACCGCACGGTCAGTCACAGTGGCGCTGTTTATGGGCACAGTACCTCGCTCGTCGTGTTGCCGGATGAGAAGCTCGCGGTGATCGTGCTGGCGAACGAGGACATTGCCAACGGTCGTGTCCGCCGCATCAGCAACACGGCGCTGTCGTTATTGCTCGAAGCGAAGTTGGGAGAAGAGCCGGCCGCGAAAGCTGCTCCCCACGTCGCTGAGAAGCTCGAAGCCTTCGCGGGCGACTACGAATCGCAAAGCTATTGGGCGAAGCTGGAAGTGCGCGACGGTCGTCTGGTCGGCAACGTGTCCGGGCAACTCGCCAAGTTTACGCCGACGGCCGCGCTGAAGTTCACCGCGGACAGCCGTATCGAAGACGCCGCTTCCGTGACGTTCACGCGAGGAGATGATGGCAAGATCGTCGGATTCGCTATGGGCGGTCAGCATTATCAACGCGTCGCCAGGAATGCCACGCCATTACCGAAACACTGGCGCAACTTCAAGGGCCGCTATGGTCCGAAGTTCATTCCGATTATCGTCACTGAGCGTCACGGTCATCTCTACGCGATGACGGAAAACATGGTCGATTACCGGCTCACGCCGATGAACCGCAACGTCTGCAAGCTGCCGCCCGGAATGTACGTCGATGAGGAAGTTGTCTTTCTCACGAGTAAGAACGGCGATTGTCACAGCATCAACTTCGCGAACATGATTCTTCGCCGAAATTAACCTCACACGTCATCATGGAACTTCTTCTCCGCGAGATTCATTTGCCCATGCGGCATCCGTTCACGATCGCGCTCGGCACGACGACGGTGCAGCACAACCTGTTGGTGGAACTTCGCCAGGACGGTGTGAGTGGTTATGGCGAAGGCGCGTCGTCGCATGCCTACGAGGAATTCACCGCCGAGTCCATGCGCGCCGCGCTTGAAGCGGTGCATTCGCAGATCGAAGGGGAGCCATTCGATGATCCGGTCATTTTCTGGGATCGCATGCTGCCATTGCTCGGGCACAACCGATTCGCCCTGTGCGCGCTCG
>DATHEW010000292.1:0-6866 GCA_035318425.1 Candidatus Acidiferrum sp.
GTTCGATGACCTGGCTGTGAAGATCGGCACGTCGGCGCAGATTATCGCGCACGGTTTCACAAGCATCATCGGCGGCGCGATTAGCTCGATCGCTGACGGTATCAGTGGCCTGATCGAAGGCACGCTCACGTGGGGCCAGGCTTTGCAGCAGGTTGGTACCGGCATAGTGAAGTCTATCATTCAGTCGTTCTCCCAGATGGTAGCGGAGTGGTTCGTCACCCACGTTGTCATGCAGGGCATCTCCTGGGCGTTCAAAAGTGCGGTCAGTGCTATTCGAGGGCTTGATACAGCAGAGCACGCCGCACACACCGCTACTCAAGTCGGTGTCCACACGACAGGCGAAGGCGCAAAGACCGGGGCAACGCTCTTCGGAACAGTAGCACGCGGTGCGCTGCGGTTAGGTGAAACGATCTTTCACGGTATTCAAGTCGCGATACGTGTTGCAGCCCACATCGCCGGAGAGGTTGCCATGACGGCCGTCACGATCATCCAATCAGTGATCCGCATCGGGAAGGTACTCTTCGAGACAATGGTGTGGTTGGTACAGGCGGCGATCAAAGGCGCGAACTCCGTTGCAAGCATTCCCTACGTCGGCCCGATCCTCGCGATCGCGGCGATGGGAGCAATCATCGCGGCTGGAGTCGCGGCGATGGGTGGCTTTGCTGAAGGTGGCTACGTCAGTGGTCCCGGCGACGGCAAATCGGACAGCATTCCGGCGCGGCTTTCCAACGGCGAATTTGTAGTCAACTCAGAAGCAGTGAAGGGATTCCGGCCGGTTCTCGAAGGCATCAATGCCGGCGAGTTCCCGAATCTCGATGCACTGGCAATAAACCTTGGTCGCGCGCGCCACGCTCGCGTCTCAGCACCAATAACATCGTCCGCGCAATCCGTGGACGCCCACGCACCTGGCTTGGCTGGCAGCGCAGGCGCTGGCTCTAGCTCGCCGTCAGTGAGCGTCTCGCCGACGCCGGTGCAGGTCGTGGTCGTGAAGAGCGCGGAGGAGTTTCGAGAGTTCATGGAGTCGAACACCGGCAAACGCATCGTGGTGAAACATGTGCGCAACGATCGCGGAGGAGCCGGCCTTGAAACCTAGAACGCAGCGGCATTGCAGGACCGCTGCATCAGTTCGGCAGCAGCGCTGCCGCGACACAATTTTGGCGGGGAGTTCCCGCCCTTCAGATCAGCCAGGGCAAGCGGTTATCCGCCCTCCGATCTGAACAGTCAGAAAACTTAAAGCGCGGGCCAAAAAAGGTCGCGCTATTTCCCTGCCCGCGACCCTTGGAACTCGGAGCTTACCGATCTGCACATTTAGGGTCGGGTTACACAGCTTTGTAAGTTTTCGCTTCGACCTCCGCTATCTTCCATTTTTAATCTGACCGCGCCCGGTACGTAAAAAAGCCGCGGCGAACCGTTGGTTCACCGCAGCTTCGTTCTCCACAGCTTACTTGATGTTGCTTCCGGATTGGTTCGCGCCGCTTTGGTTCACGCCACTCTGGTTTTGGCTCTGACCCGTGCCGCTCGTGCTCGAGTCGGTGGACGTGCCGGAGTTGTTGCCAGGCGCGCCCGTGTTGGAGCTTGTGCCGTTGGTCGAGGTGCCAGAGCGATTCATTTCCTGGTCGGAACTTGTGCTGCTGCCGCTTTGTTCGCTGCCACGGTTGCTTGATCCGCCGCGATGCTCAGCACAACCAACGAGTGCCACCGCTGCCGCGAGGATGATCAGGTGTTTCTTCATTTTGTTTCTCCTTTTGTAATTTTCTACCGACTTCGAAGGCGCTGCAATTTTCGTTCCGCCATTCAGGATTTCGTTTTCGGAACCGCCATGCGTGGAACGCCGTCTCAAATACGCTCGAATCAACAGCTCGCTTTGCAAAGCGCACTCGCAGCACACAGCCGTGTTGCAGGCCGCATAACCAACGGCGTTCGAGGACAGCGTGAGGGCAAAAGAACCTCCCGGCAAAACAAGCGGACTAGGCACATTGCAGGCGAAGCGCGCCGCCGTGGCATCGTTGTAGCTAAGCGTGCACTGCATGTCGTACACGGCGATTTCGATGACGGGGAAAAACGGGGAGACCAATGAAAGAACAGCAGTCGCAAGTTCATCTGCGTTCGCAAGTGCTGTGGAGCGCAGGCCACGAATCCGGCAGTCCTCTGCTTCGCGTCTGCAAGGCCAAAAGCCCAAGTCTTCATCGGCTGATAATGCAGACTGCTTTTCAATCATTGTCCATTGTCACCTCTGCTGGGACTGGGTTTGGCAGCGTCCGCAGCAGTTTCTTTCGCGGTTGAGCGCGAAGCACAAAATTTTATTCGTGGAGACCGTCGGGCCTGACCCGCAGTTGGCTGCACCTTACGCAAGGTTCAGGTTACTCGACGGTTTCCCGAATATCATTTTGCTCCGTTTGCAGTTTCCCACGTCCGCGTGGAGTGACGGAGCGCAAGTGGATCGTGAACGGCGACGACTCGTGCAGCAGGCGCTCAAAAGCGAGTTGCTCGCCGGCCAATTCGAAAATCCCGTGCAGTGGTTCTACGATCCGATGGCGGTCACCGCCTTCAGCGGGCACATGAACGAGATCGCCACGGTGTACGATTGCATGGATGAACTCTCGAAGTTCAAAGGCGCGCCGCCGCAAATCGTCGCACGTGAGCGGGAGTTGCTCGCACGCGCGGACGTGGTGTTTACCGGCGGTCGCAAAATGTGGGAATCGAAGAGTCGTTTCAACGACAACTGCCACTTCTACGGATGCGGCGTTGACGTGGCGCACTTCGGAAAAGCGCGCGAAGAGGCTACTTTGATTCCCGACGATTTACTGGCGATCAGACGCGGTGAAACAACGTCTCCCTCTCCCTTCAACGGGGAGAGGGCCGGGGTGAGGGGTGGGAACACCGACTCGTTCTCGCAAACAAGTGAGGCGTTCGGCAGCACCACCCCTCGCCCTAAATCCCTCTCCCCGTTGAGGGGAGAGGGAAGCCGGAAGGTCCTCGGCTTCTTCGGCGTGGTGGATGAGCGTATGGATTACGAACTCATCGCGAAGCTCGCCGACGCGAATCATGACTGGTCCGTCGTGATCATCGGGCCGATGACGAAGGTCGATCCAAACACATTGCCGCAGAGCGCCAATCTCCACTGGCTTGGCGGACGCGACTACAAAGACCTGCCTGCTTATTGCAAAGGCTTTGATGTTTGCCTGATGCCGTTCGCGATGAATGAGCACACGGAATTTATCAACCCGACCAAGTCATTGGAATACATGGCCACCGGGCGCGTGGTCGTGAGCCGCGCTGTTCCCGATGTCGTGAGCAACTTTGGCGATGTGGTCAAAGTCGCGTGCAGCCACGACGAGTTCATTCGACTTTGCCGGGAAGCTGCGAGCGCCCCCGATCAGAAGGCGATCGAACGAGGTCTGAAGATGGCTTCAGAAAACTCGTGGGAGTCCATCGTCAACAAACTCGACGGGCACATCCGCGATGTGCTCGTTCGAAAAACATAAAGTGCGCAAGCCCGCCTCACCGCGGGCTTTCGCATCTAAGGAGGTGCAGATGTTCGACTATCTAATCGTGGGCGCGGGTTTCGCCGGCAGCGTGATCGCAGAAAGACTCGCGCGGGGATGCAACAAGAAGGTGCTGATCGTCGATCGGCGCAATCACATCGGAGGCAACGCTTACGACTGCTTCGATGATTATGGCGTGCTGATTCACAAATACGGCCCACACATTTTCCACACGGCGTGCAAAGAAGTTTTCGGTTACCTCAGTCGCTTCACTGATTGGCGGCAATATCAGCACAAGGTTCTCGCCAGCGTGGACGGCCAACTCGTTCCGATTCCCATCAATCTGGATACGATCAATCGCCTCTACGGTTTGAATCTCGATTCATTCCAATTGGACAAGTGGTTCGAGAGCCGCGCCGAAAAGAAAGAAGTCTGCAAGACATCCGAGGATGTGGTGGTGAACAAAGTCGGCCGCGAGCTCTACGAAAAATTCTTCCGTGGTTACACACGCAAGCAATGGGGGCTCGATCCATCCGAGCTCGATGCTCAGGTCACCGCGCGCGTGCCGACCCGCACGAATCGCGACGACCGTTACTTCACCGATGCTTACCAGGCGATGCCGAAGCAGGGCTTCACGCGCATGTTCGAGAAGATGCTCGATCACCCGAACATCAAGGTGATGTTGAACTGCGACTATCGCGACGTGAAGGAATGGGCGCCGCACAACGAACTTATCTTCACGGGTTGCGTGGATGAATACTTCGGTTTCCGCCACGGCAAACTTCCATATCGCTGCCTGGAGTTTAAGCACGAGACGATCAACAAGGAATGGGTGCAGCCGGTGGCGGTGATCAATTACCCGAACGATTACGCCTACACGCGCGTCACGGAGTTCAAACATTTGACCGGACAGGAACATCCGAAGACGAGCGTGGTGTATGAGTTCTCCTGTGCCGAAGGCGATCCTTACTATCCGATCCCGCGGACGGAGAACGCCGAGCTCTACAGAAAATACACCGCGCTTGCCGAGCGAACGTCCAACGTTCATTTCGTCGGCCGGCTCGCCACTTACAAGTATTACAACATGGACCAGGTTGTTGCGCAGGCGCTCACCACGTTTGCGAAGATCGTGGGCAAGACTCGCCAGGAAGCACTGGAACTCAAGACCGAGCCGCGCATTACACGCATTCACGTGCCGATGAATGCCGAACTGATTCCGTTGAACGGTAATGGGAATGGGAATGGTCACCACGAAAACGGTTCGATCAGCAACGGCAATGGCTACTCGAAGCGCCGCGGTCGCGCCAGCGCGGCCGAGGTGCTCGGTATGAACGGAAACGGTCATTCGCATCGGAATAGGAAGAACGGAAATGGGAACGGCACAGCCGATCGCAATTCGCTCGTGAACGACGGAAAAGACAAGAGCGCTTCACGCGAGTGAGCCATTTCAGAATCACATCGCTGCCTCGTCTGCTTTGGCGGACGAGGCTTTGTTTTCGTTTTTAGGCGACGATGCTTTTAGGCGGCTTGCGCCAGTAGCTCGGCCAGTCGATCCAGCCGCTGCGCTTTCTTCAACGCCTCCAGCATCGGCAAACAAACCTCGCGGCAATGCGCCGGCTCGGTGTGAAGAATGTCCCACAGTCCCATGAGCATCCACGTGTCCTGCGCATGCCATTCAGGCATGCCGAGGATCGGGTAAAGACAGACGCCACGGAGTGGAACTCCTTCATTCAGCAACGCCTCAGCTTCGTCAGCCACGTGTTGCAGCCAGACCGGCCGCATGTCGTCGATGTGCGCGGTTTCGGTGATGAGCAGGTCACCACCGTAGCGTTGCCAGACGCGGCGAACGAGATCGCGCAACGGCACACGTCGCGGATCATCATCGGCCAGCGGTTGTTCATCGCGACCGAGTTCCCATTGGTTCACGGGATAATAATTGATGCCGACGATGTCGAGGTGCTCACGGCTGCCGCCAAGTTCAGGCATGCAACGTCCCGCGAGCATGTCCCAGGACTCGAACACAGCCACGTTGTTGAAATGATCCGCGTCTGGCGCGAGATCGGGCCGATCATGCGGCGCGGCCACGTGACAGAGCGGATCAACGTTCACGATGCGGGCGCGGGGAACCGCGGCGCGAATGGCGTTGATCCCCGCGATGCCGGCGCGAGCCAGCGCGACCTTGAGGTCGAATCCACGTCCGGTGAGGTGAGGCGCGAAACGGCCCATGTGACCGGCGGCCCACGCGAAGAAAGACGGCTCATTCACTGGCGTGAAGTAGCAAACACCGTCGTTGTGCGCGCATACGAACAGCGCAGCCTCGTAACAATAGTCCGCAAACCGGCGCGGGAATTCTTCGGAGAGCAAGTCGATGTCTTTTGGAAAACCGTAATGAAACAAATCCCAGATCACGTCGATGTTGTAGCGACGGCTTGCTTCGACAAACGGTTTCACTGAGCTGAAGTCGTAACGGCCGCGACGATCAACCATCGGCCAGCGGATCGCTTCCCGAGCCGCATGGATGCCGACGTCAGCAAGGCGTTTGTAATCTTCCTCCGCGTGTTTGTCGTGATGCGTGGCGGCAACTTGATCAATCCATTCGCCGAGCGCGTTGTAGCCGGTGGCGCATTCGAACCCGGCGAAGAAGAAGCTACGAAACATAAACTCTCCTCGTCTCTTCTGATTGCTTGAGTTGTCCAACTGCTTCAGTTCCGCTTTCCAGAAGACGGCGGAATTCATCCACGAGCGGTGTGCGAACGCGTGCGAGATTTGCCGACGGCGCCGGATCGAGATCCCAAAAACCCATCTGCTTCAAATAGAATGCCGCTTCCTGTTCCCCCTGGCGATAAGCCCACGTGACCAGCGCAAACATGGGCCACCATGTATAGCCGACGAGCGGAATGCCGCGCTCACGCACACGTCGCGTGGCCTCGACGGAGCTCTCCAGCCAGTCGCACCGGCGCTTCGACGATCCGACCGACGCCGTTTCCGAAATCATCAGAGGTGCGCGATAACGAATCCAATAAAGCTCCGCGAGCCGCTCCACGATTTCGGACGTCGCGTAAGGCATTCGAATGCGCAATCCGCGCTCGCCTCGCGTGAGAATTTTGCGCGAGAACATCGGGTAAAGATTGATACCGATGACCGGTAACTCCACGGCGTGTTCGTGGAACCAATCGAGGTCATTCGCGGTGAGGCCGTTTTTTAATAACCACGTGTAGAGCGAGTGATGCTCGTCGATGCGCCCGCTCACCAGATCGAGTGCGAGGAAAACAATTTCCTGGCGGCGAAACACTTCATCAGCGAGTTCCGGTTGTGGAGATTCGTAAAGGTCGGTCGCGTCCACGTGGACGAAGAGAATGTCGGGATCGACTCGTCCCAGCG
>DATHEW010000293.1:0-5227 GCA_035318425.1 Candidatus Acidiferrum sp.
TGTCGTCACGTTCAACATTTCGGCGGGAGGCACGTACACGATGCAGACGCCGGCGCAGTTCACCGCGACAGCGGATGGCGACGCGCTCGTGATCGTGAATCGCGCGGGAACCAGCTTTACGCCTGCGTTCACAATTACGCCTTCCGGTCAGGGCGCTGTTGATTCGACTGCACCGATCAGTGCGCTCGCTCAGTTGCGAGGCACGCCAGTATTGGGCGACACCTGGTATGCCTTGCTGACGATCAACGGACAGATCTTCAGTTACAGCCACACTGTTACCAGCGTTGGCGGTCTGACGGAAACTCTGGCGGACATCTCCACGTCGCTTGCGGTCGCATTGAACGCTGCGGCACCGGCACAATTCGTGACCACGGCTGAAGGAGATAATTTGATTGTCATCAGCGCGGATGGTCAGGCGTTCGCGTTGGGCTATGAGATTTCGCGTCCGAACGGAACCAGTTTGGGCGTTGCCGTTCGTTCCACAACCAAGGTCAATTCAGTTGTAGCGTCACTTTCCGGCACGCCGACAGAAGGTGAAATCTGGTCCGTGGTGCTGACCATCGGTACGGAGCATATGACGGTCAGTTACACCGTGACGAGTCCGCTGGAGACGCTCGCGGATATCGCGAACGGACTGGCCTCCGCCATCAATGAAGTCGCGTTGGGTGAATTTCTCGCGAGAGGTAACGGCGACAAGATCGTGATTGTCAGCCTCGACGGAGCCGCGTTCACAGCCGCGCCCGAGATCACGCCCGCGCGTCCGCTCGTGGGTGCTGGTGCGGTGAGTTCGCTGACAAACGTGACGAAGATCGCGGATCTCGGCGGAACGCCGCGCGTGGACAGCATCTGGAATGTGCTGCTGACGATCGGTGGCTTCACTCGCACGTTCAGCTACACGGTGGGTGCGGGCCAGGATTTGGCGGACATCGCGTCGGGCTTCGCTGCTGCGCTCAATAATCAAGCTGACGCTGGGATCGTCGCGACGACTGAAGGAGTTTCGCTCATCGTGACGGATCGATTCGGTCGTCCGTTCCAGTTGGCGGTTCAATCCAGCGCGCCGCAGTTTTCCGCGATTGACGACAGCGTCACCGGCAGCACGACCGTTCAACTGAGCGGCATTCCTGCGCCAGGCGAAACGTGGACGCTTACCATTGATGATCGCTTCTACAGCGTCCTGATCAGCGGTGTCCCCGAAACGCTCGCCCAGGTGGCGGCGTTGTTTGCATCTGCGATCAATGCCGATGCCGCGGCAGGCAACTTCAGTGCGTGGGCAGATGGCGACTTGCTCGTGATCGTGAACAGGGTCGGCGCGGTGTTCGCGACAACGCTGGTCGCGCAAGGCGTGACACGCTCGGTCGGCGGCGCCTTCACCACGTTGGACTTCACTCTGACGGCGGCTGAACTCCAGGAGAAATTGCGCACGCTCTATGGCTTCGACGGTGTGTTGGTCCAGGAGCAGCGCGGCATTGGCAACGTTCTCTACACGGTGACATTTGTTGGTGACCAGGGTGGCGTGGACCTGGACGAGATCAACTGGGGTGAAGACCGCGACGACACCGGTTTGATTCCGAGCGCGAACGCTTCGGCTGATGTCATCGTTCGCACGATTCGCGATGGGTCGTACGATCCCGAGTTGAACAACGCGCAGACCGTCACGATCAATGACGCCGTTGGCGGCACATTCCGGTTGAGTTTTGTTCTTGAGAACGAGGATGGCGAACTCGTGGAAGTCTGGACCGAGCCGGTGCCTTACAACGCGACCGCGCTCGATCTGTTCAAGGCATTGAGTCGCGTGCTGAATCCGAACGGCGCGACGATCGACATAGATCCTGAATTTGATCGAGTGACGCGCATTCCTTCGCGGCCGTTCACCGACAACGTTTCAGTGAGCAAACACGACAAGGTATTCCACATCGCGTTCCAGGGCGTGTACGAAGACCTGGCAATTCATAACATCGACACGACACAACTGCTCGGCGCGGCGCGCGGTACGACGGTGACCTTCAGCGGCGTGACAGATGGTTCAGCCAGCGTCGAGACGGGCGCAGGGACAACGACCACGATTGCATTGGGCGGAACTCCCGCGGCGGACGACGTGTGGAGCGTTGGGTTGACGTTTGCCGGGAACACCACGGAGTTCCAGCACGCGGTCGCAAGCGGCGAGAGCCTGACCGAGATCGCAATCGCCCTCGCCGCGGAGATCAACGCGCGCGGTGGCGCGGGCTTCGTCGCGACGAGCCGTGGCGGCACGCTGGTGATCGTCAACCTGACGGGCAAGACGTTCATCACGGCGTTCAGCGTGGTCGGCGCAGGCAGCGGAGTTCTGGCAAACACCGCTTCCACTACGGTCCTTACGCTCAATGGCGCAGCGCTCGTCAACGAACTCTGGTCCGTGACAATCGACGACGTGACGGTGAATCATACCGTTGCTTCAGTGGATGCAGACGGCGATCCAGAAACACCCCAAACGCGCCCACAGACGACGGCGGAGATTGCGGCGGCGCTGTCAGCCGTCATCAATGCGACGGTTGAGTTGAACGCTTTCGTTGCGGCGGTGAACGGAAACTCGATCCTGATCACGCGCCTGGAAGGCACGGCGTTCACGACCACAGTTCAAGTGACGGCGGCAGGGCTGCCGGTCGCGGGTGATGTTTGGATGCTCACATTGAGCAGCGGCATGGCGACGCAATATGGCTACACCGTGCAGGTCGGTGACACTGCGGCTGATGTGGCGCAGGGTCTTGCGGACCAGATCAACCTGATCGGACTTCCCGAGTATGCCGCGCGCACGGAAGGCCATGTGCTGATCATCGACGACGTTGCCGGTAATACTTTCAATGTCACATACGCGCTCGTGCCTGCGATCGGCAGCACCGCGACGGCAGTGACTGAGCACGCAACCGCATCCGTGGCAACTCGCGTGAATGGGATCAATTACTACGGCATCAAGATGCTGAACCTCACGCTGGGCTCCGGTGATGACGTGATCAATGTGCAGGGCACGTCAGCCATCACGAACCTGAACCTCGGTGACGGCGATGAACGAATCTACGTTTCTTCGACCGCGAATTTTGATTTCAACACAACGACGGATTTCCTCCGCGGTCACCTGCACGATCTGGATGGCACGCTGAACATCGACGCCGGCGCGGGACGTCACCTGCTGTTGATCAGCGACGAGTCGTCGATGATTGACGATGACGATGTGCTGATCACGGACACGTTCGCGACGGCTGCCGCGCGGCCCGAGGCGCATCCTTCGATGACGGGTGAAGCGCTGCTGAACGCGGAGATCTACATCTTCGACCTCGCGACGGGTGCGATCACATTCAAGGCGGATGCCGGTGCGAACTTTGCGGAAGGCATCACGATCTGGAGCGGTTTTGGTGATGACACGATGCGCATCGATGGAACGCATTACCGCAACCAGTTCGATGACAACGGAAGCGTGATTCGCACCGTCACATCGTTGAATACTGGCCTGGGCAACGACCGCATTACGATCGATCTGGATGCGGGTGAAGACGACTTCTTCGTCCTTCACACGCAGGGACCGTACGACTCGTTCCTTGAGTGGACTGATGACGACATCGTGATCGGTGCGAGCACGGAAGCAGGCGATGTGTTCGATTCGACATTGCCGTTGATGGTGTTCGGCGGTCAGGGCAACGACACGATCACGACCGGCTCGGCGAACGACATCGTCCTTGGTGACCGCGGTAACGTCTGGTTGAACGACGCATCGGGCGTTCCGGTTGGTTTATTTGGCAAAGGCGGGCATGGTGACTTGTATGACGGCGTGGCTCATGACGTTTCGCGCATCTTCTCGGTTGATCCTGCGGTGGGCGGCAACGATTCCATTACGACCAACAGCGGCGTGGACTTGGTGATTGGCGGTTTGGCGAACGACCTCATCACGTTGGGCAACGAGGATGACTCCGCTCTCGGCGACAACGGGTACTTCCGGTTCGATGTGGACCTGGACTTCACCACGCTCGATTTAATGGTGATCACGGAGCCGAACCTCGGCGGCGATGACACGATCTCGGGTGGCTCAGATGAGGATAGAATATTTGGTGGTACTGGCGCGGATACAATTTCAGGCGGCGACGGTCATGACGTAATCCTCGGCGATCACGGCCGCTTGGATTACTCGCTGCCTGCGAACCAGAATTTCGTTTCGATCTTCACAGGTGCGACCGACGGCGCGGGCAATGACGTGCTGCGCGGTGATGCGGGCGATGATTTCATCCTCGGCCAGCAAGGAGACGACCGCATCTTCGGCGGCGCGGGTGAAGATGATCTCACGGGTGGTCACAATGTCGTAGCCGGCGTCGATGGCCATGACTACATCGATGGCGGCGACGAGGCGGATGATACCGTTGGCGATGATGCCGATGTGATCCTTGGCGACAACGGCTTGATCACGCGCACGCCGTTGCCTGGCTATCCTTCGAGCTGGCAACTCTATCCAACTCCGTTCCTCGATGTGATCCGCACCGTGGTGCGCTTCGATGACATCGACCTGATCACTGGCGACGACACGATCCTCGGCGATGGCGGCGATGACATTCTCCACGGCCAGCGCGGCAGCGACAACATCGATGCCGGCGCGGGCGAGGATGAAGTCTATGGCGAGTTGGGCGAAGACGTTCTCTCGGGTGGCTCGGGCGCGGACTTCATGATCGGCGATGTGGGCGTGCTGGTTCGCGCGTTCAATCCCGACGGGACGCCGACGGTGAACGACAACGGCTCGTGGCATCGCGATGTGTTCCTCGAAGAAGTCGGTGTGATCACGGGCATGATCCACATGGACACCACGCCGTTGCGCGACATGGATGTTGAACTCGCGCGCCAAATGTTGCTCGCCGACCTGGTAATTCTCGGCGGTTCGTTGTTGCCGGGTGGAGGTAAACTGACGAACTACGACACTGGCGCGTGGGCCACGGATATTCTTCTCATCGACCTCATGCCCACGAGCGATGACGTGCTCAACGGCGGCGATGGCGAAGACATCCTCTTCGGTCAGCGCGGAAGCGATACGCTCAATGGTGGTGGCGAGAATGACCTGATCTTTGGCGATGGCGCCACGAACGTGCTGCCGTTCCAAACCAACTTGCCGCAGATCGTGAATGGCTTGCGTCTCATCAGCATCGCGCCGGGTTCGGGCGTGCCATTGATCTTGAAAACGGGCGGTTCCGTGATTGTGCCGAACATCACTATGCGC
>DATHEW010000294.1:0-3185 GCA_035318425.1 Candidatus Acidiferrum sp.
CCTGCCGCAACAGGTCAGATAACAACCAAACAGGATCATCTTATGGCAATTCCAGTCGGCTCCAAGGCGCCGGATTTCAAACTCAAGTCGAAGACCGCAACGGGCCTGGTGGACGTGCAGTTGAGTAGCAACTTCGGCCAGAAAAACACAGTGCTGCTGTTCTTCCCGCTGGCCTTCACGAGTGTTTGCACCAAGGAAATGTGCGACATCACTTCCGGCCTGAACACCTATTCGTCCGTCGGCGCGGATGTGATCGCGGTCAGTGTGGACAGCCCATTCGCGCAGGAAGCGTGGGCGCAAAAGGAAAAGATCGGCATCAGGTTGGCGAGCGATTTGAACAAGAAGACCGCGAAAGACTACGGCGTGTTGCTGGATGACCTGGTGGGGATCGGCTCGACGGCCGCACGGGCAGCCTTCGTCATCGATAAGAACGGGGTGGTCCAATACAGCGAACAAACGCCCACCCCCAAGGATTTGCCAAATTTCGACGCGATACGCGACACGCTTGGCAAGTTAAGCTGAGCGAAACCTGAGATTTATCAGTAGCAAGCCCGCCGTTACTGGCGGGCTTTTTCATTGAATCGAAGGGAGCTTAGTTCGGCGCACTCTCGACTTCGGGCCGATTTCCTTGAGCCGTTCCTTCCGGCGGGCGAAAGAAATAACCCTGTTGCTGGATGAACTGGAGATCGGTAAGTCCCTGCGACCGGCAGAACGCTTCGGCATCGAGAACATTCAGAAAAGTTTTCGCATCATACCCATTGCGCACCCAATCGCGCTCACTCCTGTAGTACAAGCCGGTTGAGCGGTCGCGCAGAACAATCTTCACTCGCATAGCTTGCCAATGAGAATGCCCGCACTTCTGAACTGTTGAACATCGGGGGATCAAAGGGAGTGATCACGGGGAGAACTCCCCACCGGCGCCTAGTTCCAGGTGAACCACGCGGGCGGTGTCGAATACCATTCGGCCCAGCCACTGGCGTGCGCGCGGCTCCACGTTTCCCACATGGTGAAGCAGGGCCGCTGGAGCAGTTCCATGACGTAGGGTGCCAGGCGCTGGACGGGATGCGCGTTGTTGATGTGATGCGCGCGCGAGAACTGTTGGGCTGCCGAAACATCATTGAAGGTCAGCGCGTTGTCGGAGCGCCGGACCCAATGTCCCGGCGCGTGGTAGTAACGCCCAGTGACCTTATTTATCAGCACGATCTTCATTTCGGTTGCCGTCAGGACAGTAGGACCGGAGTGCTTCCAAGGAAAATTGGGAAAGCAACCACGCGTCTCGCCGGTGATTCGCCGTGAGTAGTAACCGGGGAAAGTACGTCGTTAAAAATGAATCGCGAAAAGCTTCAACCCCTGTCCCTGACCGGTGATCACATCGAAGGAAACATTGTCCCATCCGTCGCCGAATTCCTTCGGCGCGCGCGGGTTCAACAACTGCGCCGGGTTCTTCACGCGTGCAGCGTTAACGAGCGCTCCCGAGGTGCGTTCACGCGATTTCGTTCCGCTCAACAACCCGCTCGAGTGAACGAACTCGGTAGAGGTCACTGGTTCCGAAACATCAGAGGGGGCATCCGTCGGTGGAGGTTGCGCAGCGACACTCAACGCAGAAAGGAAAAAGACTGTGAGCAATTTCATAAATTCAACTCCTTCGCCAAAAACTTCGGACGCTCTGGCGTGAAGTCAACCCGCGGCGCCCCCTTCCGAATGTCCGCACACGTATAAAATCCTTGTCGGCTCCGCGCCGGCAATGCCACAACTTGCGCGCCATGAATTCTCCCGAACGCAAACCCTTCACGCTGACGCAATGGCTCATCCTCATCGTTGCGGCCATCGGCTTCCTGTTCGACACGTACGAGCTATTGATGACGCCGCTCATCGGCGTCCCGGCGATCGCTGAATTGCTGAAACTTCCGCCGAACAACTCGATCGTCACCGACTGGATGGGACGCATGCTTTGGATCACCGCCCTTTGCGGTGGTGTCTTTGGATTGCTCGGCGGATGGCTGATCGATCGCTTCGGTCGCAAACGCATCATGGTAGCGGCGATCTTTACCTATGCGCTTTCGCCTTTTGCCGCAGCGTTCTCAACGTCGCTGGAGATGTTCATTTTCTTTCGCTGCACGACCTTCATTGGCGTGTGTGTCGAATTCGTGGCTGCGATCACATGGCTGGCCGAACTGTTTCCCGACAAGCACCAGAAAGAGCGCGTCCTCGGCTGGACGCAGGCGTTCGCTTCACTCGGCGGCATTCTCGTGACGGCCATCGCCGCGTGGATCAATAAGCACGGCGGCCAATTGCCGGCGCTGCCCATTCCGGAACTCTTCAATTCGCACGCGCCCTGGCGATATCTCCTCATCACCGGATTGATTCCCGCGATTCCTATCGCGCTGATGCTGCCATTCGTTCCTGAGTCGCAGGTTTGGCGCGAGCGGCGAGCGTCGGGGAAACTCAAACGCCCCAGCTTCGGCGAACTCTTCGCGCCGGAACTGCGCCGCACAACGCTGGTCGCGGCCGCGCTTTCCGCTTGTGCTTACGCAGCAGCTTTCGGTGCCCTGCAAATCACGACGCGCAGTGTCGTTCCCGGTCTTGCCGCGCTGAAGCCGCTCCAGAAAGAACTGGTTCCACTGCGTGCTGAAGCTTCCGTGCTCAACAGCAATCTTGTCCAACTCATGCCGCCGTTTGAGCAGGCACTTCGTGACTTTCCCGGCCTCGATAAGGTTGCGGCGGAACGCGCAAGGAACCGCGTGGCTTTTCGCCAGGCCATGAAAGCGGGCAACAGCAATGCCGTCGCTTCGCTCGGCGCCGATTTCAAACAACTCGGCGCGAAGCTCGACGAAGTCACCGCCTCGAAACCCGGTGCGAAGCAAGCCGTGCTCGACCGCGAAAAATTGTTGAAGACTCTGGGCGACAATCGTGACAAACAGGAACCTTTCACCAGCGTGATTCTCGCCTCCGGTGAAAAGGTCCAACTTTCGCAGGAGTTCGGCGGGCTCACGGGCCGGATATTACTCGCCATTCTCATCATGCTCGCGATCACCCGCCGGGCGCTGCTGCGAGTGTTCGTAGTGCCCGGCCTGATCGTGCTGCCGATGACTTACTTCATGCTCTATCACTCCACGCCGGAGGTGTTCGCCGCGGGAATTTTTGTCTGCGGCTTGCTCATCGTCGGCCAGTTCAGCTACTTCGGG
>DATHEW010000295.1:0-3018 GCA_035318425.1 Candidatus Acidiferrum sp.
CTCCTCGCCATCTTCGTCACCATCGCGAACAAAACTCGCCGCTCTGACTGATTTCAGCGTTTCGGCCTTTTGCATTTCGGTGCTCTTCGTGTCTTCGTGGTTCAACGGAGTTTTCAGCCGCAATCGCCATTCCCCAATCGCTCGATTTTAGCTTCCCAGTGTTTCAGCGTTTCAGGATTTCAGAAAAGCCAGGCAACGCCGCCAATCAATTTCAGCGTTTCAGAATTTCAGCTTTTCAGCTTTTCAGCTTTTCAGTCCGTGTCCGTAACTAAACGCATCGCCTTTGGCGCTGCCGCAAGCTGGTTCAGCCGCGGCATCAGCATCGTGCTCGGGCTTGTGCTCATGCCCGTGCTTTTCCGCCATCTGCCCAAGGAAGAACTGGGCGTCTGGCTCCTGCTCGGACAAAGCTGGGCCGCAATGGGCATTCTCGACCTGGGCGTTGGCGTCACGCTCACGCGCCGAATCGCGCTCGCGAAAGGCAAGAGTGGTTCAGACCCGAATGCTCCGCTCACACCAGAGTCCCTCAGCGAAATTGCTGATCTCGTCGCCGCCGGACGACGCATCTACCGCTGGATGGCGCTGGGCGTGTTCGTTGTCTCGTGGTCGCTTGGTTTCTTCTACCTGCGCAACCTCGAACTCCAGGGCCTGAGCCACACCACCGTCTGGATCGCGTGGACGATTCTCTGTGCCTGCCAGGCGCTCACAGTGTGGGCCACCGTGTGGACCTGCCTGCTGCAAGGCGTTGGTTACATCGGATGGGACGCTCTCATCGCCAGCTTTATCAGCGCCGGAATGCTCATCGCACAAATCATTGCCGTGCTCTGCGGCGGTGGACTGATCGCGCTCGCGATCATCGCTGCCGTCGCCGTCGTTTTCCAACGCGCCATGACTCGTTGGTTCGCCCGCACGCGACGGCCAGAGCTCTTTTCCCAACGCGGCACTTGGAATCCTGCCGTGCTAACAGGGATGCGCAACTTGGCGTTCCAAGCATGGCTCACCACCGTGGGCGGTGTCCTGGTTTTTCAAACCGACCAATTCTTCATTGCTGGCTTTCAAGGTGTGAAAGAGATTCCTGCGTATCGCGGTGCGTTCGTTATTGCGGTTAATCTGTTTGCGCTGGCAGGCGTGTTTGCGAATGCCTCATCCGCTTTCATCAGCCACCTTTGGAGCGCGGGAAAAATCGCGGAAGTGCATCGCGTCGTCCGGCGCAATGTGCGCACTGGTCTGGTGCTGACGACCTGCGGCAGCGCCGTGGTGCTCGCGCTGGGGCCTCGCCTTTTTGACTTCTGGCTTGGCCCCGGCAATTTCGTCGGTTACCCGATTCTGCTGCTGCTGCTGGGCGTGTATCTCTTCGAGCAACATAGCTGGATTCTTTCCATTGCCTCGCGTGCAACCGAGGATGAAGCGTTTGCCGCGTGCGCGATGATGGGAGGCGCGGCGAAGTTGCTGCTCGCTTTCCTGCTCATGCCACGATTCGGATTGCTCGGGCTTGCGGCCTCAATGTTCCTGGCACAACTCGCGACCGGCCACTGGTTCACCACTTATCGAAGTCTCAAACGGTTGCAGTTGCGTCTCGGCGAGCACCTCACGCAATCTGTGCTCCCTTGCCTTATCCCGGGGGTTCTCACCGCTGCGGCGGTGATGGCGCTCGTTCACTTGCTGGCTCAATCGCCGGGTTGGGTATTGGTCGTATCCTCTTGCGGTGTGGCAGCGATCATCCTGGTTTCGGCGGCTTGGATTTTGGTGTTGGAGCCTTCTCAACGTCATCGTTGCACTCAGTGGATGACCGGCGCTGCGGGCGAACATAGTTGAGGCGTATCAAGTATGAAAGTCGGTGCTCTATCCGCTTTGAAACGATGCCTTGTTCCTGCCGGTGTGCAGGCACGTCGGGTTCCGTTCGGTCTGTACCGCGGGATCGTGCTGGAATTGGATTTGAAGGATCGAACGCAACTGTTCCTTGGTTTGTGGGAACGCGAAACCTACCGCTGGATGCGCACCGCCGCGCGACGATGCGAGTGGATGATCGATGTCGGCGCCGGGCGTGGTGAATTGTGCCTCTTTTTTCTCAAGCACTCGCGCGCGTGTCCGGTGGTCGCGATCGAGCCGCAGGCATCCGAGAGAGAATTGATGCGCCGCAATCTGGCGCTGAATGGACACGAGTCCAACGATGCGCTGATCTGGGTCGATAAGCTGATTGGGTGCGATGATGGTTCCGAGTTTCTACCATTGGACAAGTTGCCTGTGGATTTTACGAGACCCGGCTTCATCAAAATCGATGTGGACGGTGCCGAAATGGAAGTCCTTCGCAGTGGTGAAGCATTGTTCACACACGCGCCAATCGATCTCCTCGTCGAAACGCATTCACTTCAACTCGAGCAGGAATGTTTGAGTTTCTTGGAGAATCTCGGACTCGTCTGTCGAATAATCCCGAACGCGTGGTGGCGTTCCATTATTCCCGAACACCGGCCCATCGGACACAATCGTTGGCTTTGGGCGACACGGTTCAAGGGGAGGAAAGCAATGACTTGTCACCAATGACCGAAGGATACAAAGACTACGGGTTTGCCCACGGCGGTGTGTCGCACATGCACGAGCATTTCATGCCGCATGTTCGGGAGTTTGCCGCGCACTTGCCAGCGGGTGCGCGGGTGTTGGATGTCGGTTGTGGCAACGGTGCGGCGTGCGGTGAATTCATCAAGCGCGGCTGTCATGTCGTGGGCGTGGATTTGAGCGAGCAAGGTATCGCGTGGGCGCGGCGCACGTATCCACAAGGCCGATTCGAGTTGCTGGCGGCAGATCAAGACATTTTGCAAAACCTCGGTGAAGCGCCGTTCGATCTCGTCCTCAGCACGGAAGTCGTGGAGCACCTGTACGCTCCGCGAGAGTGGGCGCGCGGTTGCTTTGCCGCCCTAAAGCCGGCCGGACACCTTATCTGCACGACACCTTACCACGGCTATTTCAAGAACCTTGTTCTGTCGCTCCTCGACAAGTGGGATTTTCACGCGAATCCATTGTGGG
>DATHEW010000296.1:0-2972 GCA_035318425.1 Candidatus Acidiferrum sp.
ATGTGGCGCCGGATTGGTCGGCGGACTGGCTGCATCGCGAGTTGGTGGTGATCCTCGATCGCCGGGCGAATGCAGACTTCAAAAAGAACTACGCCGATCTGGATGAACCTGCCAAGGCCTCGCTGCGCGCACGTTTGAAGAAGGAAATCCGGACGAACACCTACGATGCGAAGACGGGCGATGTCACGGTGTCACCTGTTCGCGCGGAAGCGATCAAGGAGGTCGCGGGGCACTACCTCGCGTTGTTCGGCACCGACACCAATCTGAACCAGTTGCGTGATGACTATGCCATCCCGGCGAACTCGGTGAAGGACCCGGAACGGCGGCAGTCGCTCTCTGCATTTTTCTTTTGGGCATCGTGGGCGTGCGCGACAGATCGGCCGGGCGCAAAAATCACATACACACACAACTGGCCACCGGAGGAGTTGATCGATAACAAGCCGACGGGACAGATCATCGTCTGGTCTGTCATCAGTTTCGTGCTGTTGCTCGCGGGCGTTGGAGCGCTCGCCTGGTACTTCGCCGTGCAGCGGCATCACGACGAGAAAAGCGGTGATGCGGAAGTCGAATACCCGACGACCGATCCATTGCGATCGTTGTCACCCACTCCATCGATGCGCGCGACGCTGAAGTATTTCTGGACCGTGGCGGCGTTGATTGTTGTGCAGGTAGGCCTGGGCGCAGTGACCGCGCATTACGGAGTGGAGGGGACGGCGTTCTACGGATTTCCGCTGGCGGAATGGATTCCTTATTCGGTCGCGCGCACATGGCACACGCAACTCGGAATTTTTTGGATTGCGACGGCGTGGCTCGCCACAGGTTTGTTCGTGGCCCCGGCGGTGTCAGGCTACGAACCGAAGTTCCAACGCGCGGGAGTGAACTTTCTCTGGGTGTGCCTGCTCATCATCGTGGTCGGATCGATGATCGGGCAACTCATGGGCGTGCATCAGAAGTTTTCACACGTGATGAACTTCTGGCTCGGCCATCAAGGACTCGAATACGTGGACCTCGGCCGCTTCTGGCAAATCTTCCTCTTCGTCGGTCTCGTCGTGTGGTTGTTGCTG
The DNA here is from genome assembly GCA_035318425.1 of Candidatus Acidiferrum sp. Lineage (GTDB taxonomy): Bacteria > Verrucomicrobiota > Verrucomicrobiia > Limisphaerales > SIBH01 > JANNGC01. The sequence continues at coordinate 1,065 of DATHEW010000296.1, forward strand.
ATGGGCCGCTCGCTCTGGCCCGTGTTGCGCAAGCCAGGTGAGCAATGGCATCTGCTCGTGCTCTTCTTCGTGGCATCCGCTGCCATCGCCGTCTTTTACGCCGCCGGCCTGATGTGGGGACACCAGACGAACCTCGCGATCATCGAGTACTGGCGCTGGTGGGTGGTGCACCTCTGGGTCGAAGGATTCTTCGAAGTGTTCGCGACCGTTGTCATCGCGTTCCTTTTCGTGCGCATGGGATTGCTCAAAAGTGGTTCAGCGACACGCGCGGTGCTTTTCTCGACCGTGATCTTTTTGTCGGGCGGCATGATCGGCACTTTCCATCATTTGTACTTCAGCGGAACGCCGACGGCCGTGCTCGCACTCGGAGCGTCGTTCAGCGCCATGGAGGTGGTGCCGCTTGTGTTGATCGGATTCGAAGCGTACGAAAACCTCACGCTCAGCAAAGCGCGACCTTGGGTGTCGGCTTACAAGTGGCCGATCTACTTCTTCGTCGCCGTGGCGTTTTGGAATCTGGTCGGCGCAGGCCTGTTTGGATTCTTCATTAATCCGCCGATCGCCCTCTATTACATGCAAGGTTTGAACACGACGCCGGTGCATGCTCACACCGCACTCTTCGGTGTCTATGGAATGCTCGGCATCGGCTTGATGCTGTTCTGCATGCGCGGACTGACCAGTCAGTGCGGCTGGAAATCCGGCGCGCTGAAATTCTCGTTCTGGTCTATCAACATTGGCCTCACGCTGATGGTGTTGCTGAGCTTGCTGCCCGTCGGACTGCTGCAGGCATGGGCGAGTGTGGAGCACGGTATGTGGTACGCGCGCTCCGCTGAGTTCATGCAAACCGGGCTGATGGAAAATCTTCGTTGGATGCGCGTGATCGGCGACACGATTTTCGCTGCCGGCGTGATGGCGCTCGGCTGGTTTGTGCTCGGGTTGAAGACGGGTTGGTCGCTCACGTCCGGGCATGAAGACATTGCGATCCCGGCCGATCTGCGGCCCGACGGTGGTGCGAAGCTCGCGGCCAAGCGTTAAGTTCCGGTCATGGGAATTCAAATCGGAGCCAAACCATCGCCGACGTTCGAGCAACCGCTTGAGCTGCTGTCGGATTGTCATCGGCGCGTGGAGAGTTTTCTCCGCGCGTTGATCCTCGTGACAGAGCACGCGAAGGGTGGCGCGCTCGATCAGCGGCATCGTGAAGCGCTCGAATCCGCACTCCGCTATTTTCGCGAAGCAGCGCCCAAGCATACGGCGGATGAAGAGGAGTCGCTCTTTCCGCGGATGCGAGCGCTGGGCGGTACCGCGATGCGTGAAGCGCTTGCGAAGATCGATGCGCTCGAAGCCGACCATGTCATCGCTAAGGGCGGTCACGACATCGTAGAGCAGCTTGGACAGAAATGGCTGCGCGACAATCAACTCAGCGCCGACGAGACGCAGCAGCTCGCGACAGCATTACGCGAACTTCAATCCATCTACGAGAAACACATCGCGATAGAAGACAACGATGTCTTCCCGCTCGCGGCGAAAATCGTTCCCGCCGATAAGTTGGCCGAGGTCGGCAGGGAGATGGCGGCGCGGCGCGGCCAGCCGGTTCACCGAAGGATCGGCGGATAGAGCGTTTGCTGAAAATAGCTTCCGATTCCTTTGCGTTACTTGAGCAGTCCTGCGTCGCGTTCCCCCCTTCACCCCAAGCCCTCTCCCTTGGGGAGAGGGATCACCGCATTCCGTCTCTGCCGATCATTGAGCGCGTGTTAATGCAGGACAGGCGGAGGACGATTCTCGCTCTCCGCCGAGGCGAGGGCCGGGGTGAGGGAGAAAACGCTCCAACCTCGCGAGACGGAAATTACTTTTGGCAAATGCTCTAGCGTGATGCCGTTGCGGTCTCCTCCGCACGCCGCGCTTCCTTGACCC
>DATHEW010000297.1:0-6388 GCA_035318425.1 Candidatus Acidiferrum sp.
CCGTTTCTGTCCCGATGTCATCGTGGTGAGCCGCTGTCCCGCGCGAATCGATTCCGGCAAATCCTTGTCGTAATACTCCGCCATCTGCGGCTTGTGATCGAACAGGTCCATCTGCGACGGCCCGCCGACCATGTGCAGATAAATGATGTTCTTCACCTTCGGCGGGAAGTGCGGGAGACCAAGCGCATTCGGCTTCTGTTCGGCACCCAACGTTTTCATCGATCCTCCAAGCAACGAGCCGAGCGCGGCATACGCCAGAGCATTCTTGCCGCGCGAGAAGAACTGTCGGCGGGTTTCGTAACGGACGTAATCGTTTAAGAGGCTCATAAGGAAAGTAATCAGTAATCGGTGAATCAGTAATCAGTGGAAGCGCTTCGACACCATCGCGTAGCGATAATGAGAGTAGCCGTGGGTTTCAACCCACGGTTTTGCGCCGCCACGGGAACGCGTCGCGTCGCGACAATTAATTGAGAAGATGACTGCACGTCAGCCGTCGCTACGCGACGGGTTCTCATGCTCAAAACAAATCGTGGGTTGAAACCCACGGCTACCGTCGAGAAGTCGCTGCACGACTGAAATACGGAGATCGTCTGGTCCGCGCTCACTTGTTCAACACCTCGTCCAAATTCATCAACTGATTCGCGACCATCGTCATGGCCGCGAGTTGTGTCGGCGCGATCTTGTCGCTCGGCTTGGATTCGCCGATGGCAATCAATTGATTCGCGGCTTCCGGCTCCTTCTCGTAGTAGCTGCGCATCGTCTTCAATGAGTTCTTCACGATGCTGAGTTCTTTCGATGTCAGCGAACGCGCTAAGAGCCGGTCGGCCATGATCTGCAACGCATCCTCTTCTTTCTTCGCGTCAAGCAGTGCGAATTCAGCAAGGCGCCGCGCTGCTTCCACGAACTGTGGATCGTTCAACGTCGCGAGCGCTTGAAGCGGCGTGTTCGTGCGTTCGCGGCGGACAGTGCAGACCTCGCGGCTCGGGGCATTGAAAATGTCCATCGTCGCCGGTGGCGCGGCGCGTTTCCAGAAGGTGTACATGCTGCGTCGATAAAGCGCTTCGCCGTTGTCGCGCTTGTAATTGCGGGTGTTGCTCTCGGGCATTGCAACCGCCTCCCAGATTCCCTCGGGTTGATACGGCTTCACGCTCGGCCCACCGATTTTCTCGACCATCAAACCACTCGTCGCGAGGGCGTAATCGCGGACCATCTCGCCGTCCATGCGAAAGCGCGGCCCGCGGCTGAGCAAACGATTCTGCGGATCTTTCTCCAACTTCTCTTTGGTGACTTCCGCGCTCTGCCGGTAGGTGGATGATGTCACGATCAGTTCCATCATGTGCTTTACGTCCCATCCGTTTTCCTGAAATTCGATCGCCAGCCAGTCGAGCAGTTCAGGATGACTTGGGCTGTCACCCGTAATCCCGAAATCTTCCGACGACTTCACCAGACCGATACCGAAAACCTCCTGCCAGAAACGGTTCATCGTCACGCGTGCGGTGAGCGGGTTCTCGCGCGAGATCATCCATTGCGCCAGGCCGAGGCGATTCGTCGGCGCGCCCTTTGGCATGGCGTGCAACACAGCAGGCGTGGCGGCGACCACCTTGTCCTTCGGTTTGTCATATTGGCCGCGGAAGAGGACCTGCGCCGTTGGCATCGAATCCATCTTCTCCTCCTGCACCAGCGTGCGCGGGCTGCGCGCGCGAATCTCCTGCTGCTCGAATTCCAGTGTCGCGAGCTTCGCCTGAGCTGTTCGCCACGGCTTATTGATCGCCACGTTGTAATAATTGCGGAGCAACGACGCGACCGCCGCATTCGTCGGATCTTCTTCGTCGTGCCAGAAAATCAAATCATCCAATCGCGCCGCCGCTGAAAGCGCGCTCACTTCGACCCCGGACAACCGCCGCTTCACGATGCGCACGTCCTGCACCGCCACGTTCTTCAATTCGTTCGTCTTCTCACGGCGTCCGATGCGGAGCGGGAACTCATTGCGAATGCTCCACTCCAGCCGGTTGTTGTCACGGTTGGGCTTGGCTTCCACGCCGTTGACGAACAGCTTCACGCCGCCCACGCGCTCGCCACCATCGTAGGTGATGAACAGATGATTCCATTGACCGTGCTTCACGGCCTTGTCGTTCGAGCGCACTTCCATCGAAATGGAAGACCAACGATGCGCCATCTTCATTCCGAAATCACTGTCGCGCACGAACATCTCCCAACCGCGATACTTCTCCTTTTCCGTGCCCATCTTCGCGATGACCGATCCCTCGCCCTTGAAATCCTTCGGCAAGAAGACCCACGCGCCCATCGAGAACGGTTCGCGCGAATCCCAGTCGCCGGCGTTGCCGAGATTGAACGAACTCTCTTTCGTCAACACCGGCGCGGCGCCGAGCGGACCATTCGTTGACCACTTCAATTTCGTTCCGGCGGCGACCGTGAGCTGCTGGCCATCAAGCGTCAGCGTCACATTCGTTCCCGTGCCTTCATTGAGTGGAGCGCGGAGATAATCGCCATCGAGATCGAGCGACTTGGGAAGTTGCGGCGCATCTACTTGACCGAGCCAATTCGTGAATGCGACAGCACTCTGCGCCTCCACTGTTTCGCGAGCCTTGCGTCCGCTTTCGAGTTCGCCAGGCAACGCGTTCCAACGCGCGCGATCCGCCGCGCCTTGCGGCACCACCATGAACAGGTCGCTCTCGCGAATGTTCTTATCGAAGCCCGTCTGCTTCGTATTCCGGAAGAACGCCGACATCGCGTAAAAATCCTTCTGCGAAATGGGATCGAACTTGTGGTCGTGACACGCGGCGCAATTCATCGTGAGCCCGAGATAGACCCAGCTCAGCGTCGTCACGCGATCGTTGGCGTAGTTGGCGAGATTCTCATCCTCGATCGTTCCGCCTTCGTTCGTCGTCATGTTGCAACGCTCGAAGCCTGTGGCCGTGCGCTGATCGTCGTCAGGATTTTCCAAAAGATCCCCGGCGAGCTGTTCCACGGTGAAGCGGTCGAACGGCATGTTCTTGTTGTAGGCTTTGATCACCCAATCGCGGTAAGGCCACATCTCGCGGTAATTATCAAAGTGCAGCCCGTGCGAATCCGCATAGCGCGCCGCATCCAGCCAGTAACGAGCGCGGTGCTCGCCGTAGTGAGGCGACGCGAGCAACTTCTTCACGAGCTTCTCGTACGCGTCAGGGGATTTGTCGTTGAGAAACGTCTTCACGTCAGCCGGCGCTGGCGGCAGGCCAGTGAGATCGAGAAATGCGCGCCGCACGAGTGATCGCTTGTCAGCCTCGGCATTCGGCTTCAGTCCTTTTCGCTCCAGCCGCGCGAGGACGTATGCGTCGATCGGACTGCGCACCTTGAACCTCGAAGCAGACGTTTTGAACTTCGCCGGCACTGCTGCGCGTTCCGGTTTCACGAACGACCAATGACCCTGCCACGGCGCGCCTTCGATGATCCACCGCTTCAATGTCGCAACCTGCTCCGGCTTCAACTCTTTGTGCGAATCCAGCGGTGGCATGCGATCATCGAGATTCGTCGCGGTGATGCGCGACCAGAGTTCGCTCTTGTCGAGCTTGCCGGGCACGACGGTCGGTTCGCGCTTGGGCGTCTTGTCAAAAAGACCTTCGCGCGTATCGAGGCGCAGGCTGGCCTTGCGCTTGTTCGCATCGGGCCCGTGGCAGGCGAAACAGTTGTCGGCAAGGATCGGCCGCACGTCGCTGTTGAAACGAATTCCCTCCGCGGCGTGCGTCACGCCGCCAAGGCCAAGCACTGCGGCCCATGCAACGCACGCGCACAAAACTCTCTTTGAAATCTGATTCATGTGGATCGTTCCGAGCATATTCTGACGCAACTCGACTCAGCTACTTCAAATCGGTTGCAGAAGATAATTTGCCGCAGTCAGGTGATCGGTGGCAAAATATGCCGCGTGAAGCCCATGTTCGCCAGTATCGCGTTGATGCTTGTTGCTGGCGTGTCGATGCATGCTGCAAGCCTCCGCGGCGACGACCAGTTTTTTCGGGCGAAGGTCGAACCAATCTTCCGCGAGCATTGCTACAAATGTCACAGCCACTCGGCGGAGAAAATCAAAGGCGGCCTCGTGCTCGACTCCCGCGCCGCCCTTCTGACCGGCGGCGACTCCGGCGCATCGATCGTGCCGGGCAGTCCAGAGAAGAGTCTGCTGCTCGCTGCCGTCAGCTACACGAACGATGATCTCCAGATGCCGCCGAAAGGTGCGAAGCTGAGCGCTGAGAAAATCGCGACGCTGAGAGAATGGGTGAAGCAAGGCGCGCCTTGGTCAGGTGATGGCAACGTCGAGACGAAGAACGCCGCCTCTTCACAGTTGATCCCGAAGCGACCGCGCGGTGCGAAGATCAGCGACGAAGATCGCAAGTGGTGGGCGTTCCAGCCGGTGAAGGCGGTGGAACCGCCAGTAATCAGTGGGTCAGTGATCAGTAAGTCAGTGAAGCGGACGAGCACGAGTTCACTAAATACTGATTCACCGATCACTGATTACTTTCCTCAGAACGAGATCGACAGATTCATCCTCGCACGATTGGAGGCCGAGAAGCTCACGCCCGCTCCACGTGCGAGCAGGACGGCACTGATCCGCCGCGTGACGTTTGATCTTACGGGGCTTCCGCCGACACCGCAGGAAGTGGCCGCGTTCATCACTGATAAATCGCCGGATGCTTATCCAAAACTCGTTGATCGGCTCCTTGCCTCACCGCGTTACGGCGAGCGCTGGGCCAGGCACTGGCTCGACCTGGTGCGCTACGCCGAAAGCGATGGCTATCGCGTCGATGATTTCCGCCCGAACGCGTGGCGCTATCGCGACTACGTCGTTCGTTCTCTGAATGCGGACAAACCTTACGACCGCTTCGTGCAGGAACAGATCGCGGGCGACGAGTTGTGGCCCGAAGATCCTGATGCGCGCATCGCCACCGGCTACCTCACGCTGTGGATTTACGAGTACAATAATCGCGACGCCGTCGGCCAGATTGCCACAATCTTGAACGACGTGACCGATACGACTGCGGACGTCTTCCTCGGCCAAGGCGTCCAATGCGCGCGCTGTCACGATCACAAGTTCGATCCCATTCTGCAGAAGGATTATTTCCGCCTGCAGGCGTTCTTCGCTCCGATGATGCCGGTGGCCGAAGCGCCGATCGCCAACGGCGGCGAGCGCGCGGCTTACGCGCAGGAGATGGCTGCATGGGAAAAGAAGTCCGCCGCGGTGCGCGCCAGGCTGGAAGAACTCGAAGAGCCGTTCCGCGAAAAGGGAGAAGCAGATGCGCTGTCGAAGTTTCCAAAAGAAACCCAGGCGTTGATCAAGAAACCGATCGCAGAGCGCACGCCCTACGAACATCAAGTCGCCGAGCTCGCGTATCGTCAGGTGCTCTACGAATGGAGCGACAAGCGGTTCCCCGCGCGCGTGAAAGAGCCGGCGAAGACAGAGCGCAATCGCTTGCTCGAACAACTTCGCGCGATGGAGAAAGACATGCCCGCGCCGCTCGCGATGGCACCGCAGGTCACTGATGTCGGAGCAGACCCGCCGCCGACGTTCATTCCCAAAAAAGAAAAGCTGGGCGCGATCGAGCCCGGTTATTTGAGCGTGCTCGACGAAGCGCCGGCAAAGATCGAGACGGGTTGGACCAACTCAACGGGCCGTCGCACCACGCTCGCCCATTGGCTCACGCGCACTGACAATCCGTTGACCACGCGCGTGATCGTGAATCGCGTGTGGCAATATCATTTCGGCCTTGGTCTCGCACCGATCACCAGCGACTTCGGCGTGCTCGGCGAAAAGCCGTCGCATCCCGAACTGCTGGACTGGTTGACGCGCCGGTTCATCGAGGAGGGTTGGAGTTTGAAGAAACTGCACAAGCTGATCGTCACGAGCGCGACGTACCAGCAGGTGGGTGGGGAAGTAATCAGTCGGCCAGTAATCAGTAATCAGTCGGCGGACCGAAAGCTGAATACTGACGCACTGATCACTAATTACTCGCGCGCCCGCACCCTCGACCCCGAGAACCGCCTGCTCTGGCATTTCCCCACACGACGACTGGATGCCGAGCAAGTCCGCGACGCGGTGCTCGCTGTGACTGGTGAACTCGATTTGCAGGACGGAGGACCGCCGGTGGATTTCAGCACGCCGCGTCGAAGTGTTTACAACAAAGTCTTCCGCAACACCCGCGATCCGGTGATCGAAGTCTTCGACGGGCCGGAAAACTTCGCGAGCACATCGCAGCGCAATGTGACCACCACTCCCACGCAGTCGCTGATGATGATGAATAGCAAGTGGGCTCTGGCACGGGCGAAAGCGCTGGCGTCCCGTCTCCTCAAGGAGCAGCCAGGCAACGAGTCGGCCCAGATTGACGCCGCGTACCAATTG
>DATHEW010000298.1:0-4626 GCA_035318425.1 Candidatus Acidiferrum sp.
CCTTTCACTCCGTCCTCGCGTGATTACACCCTGCAAGCGTCCGCAGCGCTGAGTTGGAGCGTGAGCAATATTCCGCCGTGGCTCACCTTTTCACGGACGAACGGAACGCTTGCCAGCGGCGCATTCACGAACCTTACAGCCGCGGTAAACGTCAACGCCACCGCGCTCACCGGTGGCGTGTACAACGCAACGGTTTACATGGTGAACCACACGAGCGGAACGAACGTGGCGCGACTCGTTACGTTGCGAGTGGGGAGCGACGATTATCTCACGGAGGATTTCAGCACGCATGCGTTTGATCTTCAGAACTCCGTGCTGACGCTCTCGCCGATCGGCAACGGCTATAGCGCGTGCATTGCTTCGGCGACGAATTTTCCGACGGACCCCGCCACGGGAATTGAGATCGAGACCATGAGGGACGATGAGTATCGGCAGGTCTTCCTCACGGGAGGTAAAACAATCACGATGTTCGGCCAATGCACGAACGCGCTATGGATCGGTGCGAATGGAAACGTGACGTTCGATCCGGGCGGCAACACGAATGCTTTCTATCCGGGCACCTTCGAGTATTTCTCCGTGGCGCGCATCGCGCCTCTCTACATCGACCTGGGCCCGCATCAGGGTGGACGAGTCTCATGGCAGCAGCTTTCAAATCGTGTCGTGGTCACGTACGAGAACGTGCCCGAGTATGAGAAGGTGAACTCCAACAGTTTCCAGATTGAACTCTTCTACGAAGGACATGTCCGTATCACGTGGCTTACGGTGGAAGCGGAAGGCGCACTGGCCGGCATTTCGCGAGGCACGGGGATTCCGGACGATTTCGCGCCCAGCGATCTCAGCGCGCTTTCTGGCTGCGCGCTCAGTGGGCGTATCGTCATTCCGCTTAGCGCGCGCGAGGGGCAGGCCGTTCCAGATGGAACGATTCTGCTGTCCGCACCGACACCGACCAATCTCACCGTGGCGCTGTCCACGGCGTCCACGAACCAAATGCGCGTGACCAATGAGGTCACTGTGCTCGCGGGGAATTCATCGGTGTCCTTCAAGATCGCTGTGATCGACGACACGGCGTTGGAAGGCACGCACAACGCGACGATCGTGGCCACCTTTCCCGACCGACCGCCGGCAGCCGCTACGATGGCCATCATCGATAACGAAACCACACGCATCACTGTTTCGATTCCTCCGGATACCACCGAAGGCGCCGGCCTGTTGCAGGGGCAGGGTCTTGTGTTGCTCGAGGACTTCGTGGGGGTTGATGTGGCTGTGCAACTGGCTTCCAGCAATACCGCGCGTGTCGCCGTTCCGCCGTCGGTGATTGTGCTCGCGGGTTCACGCACCGCGTACTTCGATCTCACGGTGCTCGATGACAATGTGCTCAATGGCGTGATCGAGCACGTGACGATCGCCGCTTCCGTGGAGAATTGGCAGTACGACAAGGATGTCATCACCGTGCAGGACAATGACAGTTACCAACTCGCCATTACTTTGGTGCCGCAGTTGTCGGAGAACGGCGGCAGCGTCCAGAATGCAGGAACGGTTTCGTTGTCCGCGCCGTCGCTGGTGCCAGTCACGGTGTCGTTGAATTCAGATCCCTCCGTGACGGTATTTCCTCCGCCGTCGTTGGTCATCCCGGCGGGAGCGCGGTCGAACTCGTTCACGTTGTTCGTGGTAAACAATCTGGACACTAACAGCTTCGACGTCGTGAAGGTCATCGCTTCGTCGCCGAACTTTCAAAGTGCGACCGGCCTCGTGACCGTGCTGGATGATGAACGGCCCACTCCGCCGTTCGGTCCGTTTCCGTGGAACGGCGCGACGCTCGTTCCACCTGATGTGATGCTGGGTTGGACGGTCAATCCGCTGCCGCAATTCGGCACGATCATGTTCGACGTTTATCTCAGCACGAATCCAAATCCGACCACGCTCATCGGCACGACACTGAGTTTGGGTCTGCCACTCGGAACACAGCTTGAGAGTGGGCAGACCTATTTCTGGAAAGTCGTCGCTCGCCGTGAACCGTTCGCAAAGGAGAGCGCGGTCTGGAACTTTACTACCGCACCGTTTGACCATTTCAGTTTCGCGACGATTCCCTCGACACAGACCGTGGGAGAGCCTTTCCCGGTGACGGTGTTTGCTCGCGATCAATATGAGAAGGTCGTGTTGAACTACCGCGGCACCGCTACTTTGACGAATTTCGCTCCGGTCAAGCCGGCCAACAAAGTGGTCATCACAGAAGTCGATTCAGGTGACTCCGACCGCATCGAGTTCCAAAACATTTCTGACCAAAACGTCAACATCGCCGGGTGGCAGGTCACGCTTTACGATGCCGCGAGTTGGCCGGCGCCGAAGATCACCTACACGATGCCCGCCCCGAGCGTGGCCAAAGCCGGCGATGTATTTTGGTTGCGGGCTTTCGCCGCGCGATTTGCGCCGGGCACTTATCCGAACCTCATCGTCGGCACCAACCTGTTTTGGAACAGCAACCCGGGCGGCAATCCCATCGCCGTATTGCTGCGCGACAACGTCGGCAAGATCATCGATTTCTTTTGCGCCGTGGACGCTTTCCCGAGCGAGATCGTGGCACCGGTCAGTATTCCGGCGACCGAATGGATTGGCGCGCCGCTGGGGGCGAACCTGACTCCTGGGTTCACTTATCAGCGCCAGGGCAACCTGGACCGAAATATTCCTGGCGATTGGACTTATTTGGCGAGCGGCATTCTCATCACGAACACGGGGCTAATCGCGCCATTCACCAATTACGTCTTCGCGAACATGATCGCGCCGCCGTTCGCCAACTTCGTGTCCGGCGTTTGCACCGGATCGGTGGTGGTGTTGGACGAGGCGAGAGGCATGTACTTTGAAGCGATCGATCAGCAGGGGCACGCCGGCAGCGGCAATCGTTTCGATGTTCTAGCGTTCAACGACATTTCCCTGCGTGCCAGCGGACCGGATTCGGTCACGGTCAACGAGGCTTTCGCGATCTCGTTTTCTATCACCAACAGCGGTGTGTTGGATGCAACGGGCGTGGTGCTTAGTAATGCGTTGCCAGCCGCGTGCGAGTTCGTTTCAGCGACTTCATCCCAGGGCGCCTGTTTGATTTCCGAAGGCGCGGCGTTATGCGACCTGGGCGCGATCGCGGGAGGCGCATCGGCCACGGTGACTGTAACGATCAGGACGACCGCGCCGCTCGCGATCACCAATGTCGCCACAGTGGTGAGGAATGAATCCGACAATTATCTCCCGAACAATTCTGCCATCACGATCATCACCGCCGGGTTGCCGCAAATCATGGTGTCGGACGCGGCGGTTTCGGAACCTCTTGGTCCCGGCGCCAGCATCATGAACTTCACCGTGCGCCTCACGGCGGCGAATGCGGTTGCTGTCACCGTGCCGTTCGCGACCGCCAACGGCACAGCGACGGCGGGCATGGACTACACCGCGACGAATGGTGTGTTGATATTTCCGCCCGGCACGACGAACCAGGTGATTCCCGTCAATGTGTTCCCGGATACACTTTCCGAATCGAACGAAACTTTCTTCCTGAATCTGTCTGGCGCCGCGAACGCGCAGGTGATCGATGATCAGGGTCTCGGCACGATCAATGACAACGACAACAACCCGTTCCTGAGCATCACGGACGTGCTCGCGCCGGAAGGTCCGGATGGCACCAACAACGTGACGTTCTCCCTTACGCTCTCTGCGCCGAGCGGCAAACAAATCAGTGTCGGGTACCAGACGATGGACGGTACTGCGCTGGCTGGCTTGGATTACATACCGACTTACGGCACCCTGACATTTGCGCCCGGTGAAATGAGCGGCACGATCAATGTGGGTGTAATCGGGCACAGTTTTTTTAAGGCAAACCGGACGTTCTACATGGCTTTGGTTTCGCCGAGCCAGGTCAGTCTGGTGCGGACGCAGGGCGTTTGTACCGTCATCGACAAAGACACCAACCGAGTGCATCACCTGGCCTTCGAAGTGGTGCCGGCTAAGGCTTACGTGGACGTGCCATTCGCCATCACGGGCACCGCTCGTGACGCCGCAGGCAATCTCGCCACGGATTTTACCGGCCCGGTTCATCTGCTCGCCACTGAGAACGAAGTGAACCTGACGGTCGGTTCCAATTCTTTGTCGTGGGAATTTCCGCTCGGCAGCGGGTTTCATGATTCACGCCTGCAGGCTATCTATTGGGCGGCGGAACTGGGCCTGGCCGGAGACATCACTTCGCTGTCGCTGGACGTAACGAACATGCCGGGGGCGACCTTGAACAACTTCACGATTCGCACCAAAGCCTTTGCTCCTTCGCAGTTTCCGAACATCGCCTGGGAGACGGACGGCTGGATTACGAATTTCCAGGGCGATGTGACCATCATCTCCACGGGGTGGGTCGCGTTCCCATTCCGCACACCTTACGCTTTTGATGGGATCACCAATCTGCTCGTGGATTACTCGTTCAACAACAGCAGCTACGGAGCGGATGGCATCTGCCGCGCGACGGTCGTGCCGGGCTTGCGTGCGATTGGCTTCCGCACGGACGGCGCGTTTGGTGATCCGCTCTCATGGAGCAATGCGTCGCCGACGCCGGCGTTGTTCAATCGCATTCCCAACACTCGCTTCAGCATCGGTCGC
>DATHEW010000299.1:0-3688 GCA_035318425.1 Candidatus Acidiferrum sp.
TGTCGCGTAAACCGTGAGTTGCTGCGCGAGGTTGCGCGCGATCTGGCGTTCGTTGCCGAGCAAGAGCCGTTTCAGTTCACGCACGTCGGAGAACTTTCCGCCGTCCGGGAGGGCGCCGCTCGCGTCCACCGTCGGTCCGTAATGGAACTCAAATTTCTGGCCGCTCTTTGCGATCCCCTTTTCCGGTTTGTCACCCATGGCGCGATAACGTTCCCGCCATCCGCCCAAAACATCGAAGCTCTCCAGCGCAAATCCCGCCGGATCAATCTTCGCATGACATGCGTTGCAGGTTTCCTGCGTGCGATGCTTCGCGAGTTGGTCGCGAATCGTCGTTGCGCCGCGAATGTCGGGTTCGACCGCAGGCACACTCGGCGGCGGCGGGGGCGGCTTCTGTCCGAGAATTCGTTCCATGATCCACGCGCCTCGCATCACCGGAGAAGTCGTGGTGCCGTTCGCGGTCACCTTCAGCACACTGGCCTGGGTCATCAGACCGCCGCGCACCGTTTCCTTCGGCAACGCCACACGACGCAACTTCGCGCCTTCTTTCGCTGGCAATCCGTAATGCAGCGCCAGGCGTTCATTCAGCATTGCGAAGTCTGACTCGACGATATTGCGAGCGGGCAAATCCGCTTTGAGCAGTTCAGTGAAGAACGCGCGCGTCTCTGCCAGCGCGGATTCCTCAAGCAGATCATCGAGATAATAATCTGAGTACAGAGCGGCATCAGGCGAGGTCGCGGAAATCCTCCGCAGATCGAGCCAATAATCGAGGAACGCTTCCACGAAACGAGTGGCCTTGGGATCACTCAACATTCGCTCGGTCTGCGCGCGCAGTTCATCGCGTCCATGCAACTCACCGTGCGCCGCGGCCTGACGCAACTCGGCGTCCGGCGGTGAATTCCACAAAAAGAACGACAGCCGAGAGGCGATCGCGTGGTCGTTGAGGCGCCCCGGCTTCTCATCCAGATAAACGAACTCGGGCGAGCAGAGCACGGCGGTGTAACCGGCGATCATCGAGTCGGTGAAGCTGTTACCGCTCTTCAGCGCGCGTTCAATCACCGGCAGGAACCGCTTCATCTCAGCCTTCGTGGCGGGCCGCCGATACGCGCTCTTCACGAAATTGCCCAGCAGGCGCTCGGCGTCCGCCGACGGTTTCTTCGATAGGACATCGACCCCGGCCGGCGGAACAAATCTCGCAAACCGATTTGTCTCCGGCGACGCCTTTTCATTCCGGGTCGGAGGCTTGCGATTGTTCAGAGCGAGATCGCCGAACATCAGCTTGTGACCGGCCGGTGGCCATTGATCGTAAATCGGTCCTTTCACTTCCAGCCATCGCCACACCACGCCGGGTTGCCCGTCTTTCTCCGCGAGTGGATTCTGCCAGCGAGTTGCGCCGGGCCGTGAGCGAAACAGCCGCGCCGCGTCTGGCCGGATCGTCTCGCCCGCGAGCAAGTAAACATCGAGTTCGTTGATCATCGGTTCCGGCGCGACATCGAATTCGCCGAGACGACGCAACAAGTGCGGCGGCGTCTCCGAATAAATCGTGATCGGCTCCGAGCGGCGTCCATTGGAAATGTCATCAAGGTTCGGGATGAACCACTTGTTGCTCTGCCCGGGCCCGACCCAAACGGAGTAGCCCATGAAGCGCAGCTTGTACCGTCCGGCGACGGGCGCGCGGAACTGATTCCACTTCGGCTCGATCGGCTCATACGCGCTCGCGACCACGCCCACGCCTTCGAGTTCGCGCAACTCCTTGTTCGTGCTGGTGGTCGGCGCTTTGCCTGCGCGCACATCGGGCTGCGCTTCAAATTCCAGCACTGGAAACGTCGCGCGTTCAGGAGCGGTATTGAACACCGAGTACTTCATCGGTCCGGTGAAACTGCGTTGGTCGCGCGTGTAGTAACGAACCGTTTTCGTTTCCGGTCGCGTCGAATGCGTGGCCATGGATTGCCGCAAGGCGTAGTCAGCCGCGTGGAGATAGCGCGCCATCTGCACGTGTGACACGTCGAGGGAATCGCCAACTTTATTGAACCGCTGTGACTCGCCGTCTTCGGGCAGCGAATCCTTCACTTGCAGCCAGGGTGTCTGCAGCAAGTCGCGCAACGCATTCTCGTACTCGTAGCGGTTCAACCTCCGCTGCGTCGCGCGACCTTCGCGAGCGATGCGCTGTTCGTCCACGTCCACGAGCGCTGTGGCCAAGGCATTCGTGAAGGCGTCCAATTCGTTTGCCGCCGGCCGCGCTTTTTTCTTGGGCGGCATCTCTCCCGTCGCCACGCGGTCGTGGACGGTCAGCCACTTCGCGAAGTTCGTCGAGCTCGTGAGATCGAACTTCAATGCGGTCAAATCCAGATCACCCTTCTTCGTGTCTGCGTCATGACACTCGAAGCAATGGACTTCCATGAACGGCCGCACGTCCGTGAATGCGGCAGGAGATTGCATCGCTGCGAACGACAACGCTCCGCAGAACGCGATAAAGAAATGGGCCTTCAAAATCTTCACAGGGAATACCACAAGCTCATCAGAAACTATCGACGATGACGAGTCGGAAGAACTTCATCCAAGTTCCATCCGTTCGCCACGGGAGAACGCAACTTTTCTGAGTGGCGGCGCGAGCCAATTGACGCTTGTTCGCCAACTGATCATCATTCGCCGATGCGATTGAACCGACAGCTTCGTCTTTTCGCCACCCAGCCTGCGCCTCCCGTCCTGCTGCTCGCCGTGGTTGCGCTAGTGTTGCTCGGCGGCTGCACCTCCACGCATCGTGCGAGATCTGGCGATCTCTGGAACCTACGCGAGCTTTCGAAACCACCTGCGGTCACGTGGGGCGCGACGACTGGATTAGTTCAGGAATTGTTCTACGACGGCGAGCCAGTGAATGGAAAGCCGACCCGCGTATTCGCGTATCTCGGACGTCCTGCTGAAGCAACGAACGGAAAGCTCCCCGCCATGGTGCTTGTGCATGGCGGCGGCGGAAAAGCATTCAAGGACTGGGCCGAGCATTGGGCGAAGCGCGGGTATGTCGCTGTCGCCATGGACCTCGCGGGCAATGGTCCCAACGGACGTCTCGCCGACGGTGGCCCGGACCAGTCGGACAAGGTCAAATTCCACGAGTTCACTGAAGCCGATGCGAGAGACATGTGGACGTACCACGCCGTTGCCGCGGCAGTTCGCGCGCATTCGTTGCTGCGTTCTTTGCCCGAAGTGGATGCAGAACGAATCGGCGTCACCGGCATCAGTTGGGGCGGTTACCTCACCTGCATCGTGGCCGGAATCGATCCGCGTTTCAAAGTCGCGGTGCCGGTGTACGGCTGCGGATTTCTTGGCGACAACAGCACGTGGAAAGATTCGTCCCTCGCGCGGCTCGCACCCGAATCTCGTGCGTTGTGGCTGAAGCTGTTTGATCCGAGCACGTATCTCGACCGGGCGCGCCTTCCGATGCTCTTTGTGAACGGTACCACCGATTTCGCTTACCCACTCGACAGCTATCGAAAGTCGTATCAACTCGTGCCGGAACGATGGAGAAATATCTCCGTCGTGATCAATCGTCCGCACGGGCACATCTGGACCTTCCCTGAAGTCGATCTGTTCGTGGACAGCGTGCTTCGCAAATCACCGCCGCTGATGCGCATCGGGTCGCCCAACGTTCGGGGCCGGCGCATGACTGTGGAAGTCGATCGAACTGATACGTTGA
>DATHEW010000300.1:0-2249 GCA_035318425.1 Candidatus Acidiferrum sp.
GGATCTCCGCGAGCTTGCGCTGAATTTCCACGCTCATCGTGATCGCACTCTTCACTTTGCCGCGGCCTTTGCAGTAAGGACAATCGTCGTAAACCGCCGAGCGCACGCTCTCGCTGTGGCGCTGGCGCGTCATCTCCATCAATCCAAGCTGCGAGATAGGCAGGATGTGCGTCTTGGCCTTGTCGCGGCGCAGACCTTCTTTCATGCGTTGCGACACCTGCTGCTGGTCGCGGCGTGATTTCATGTCGATGAAGTCGAGCACGATCAATCCGCCCATGTTGCGCAGGCGAAGCTGCCGACAGATTTCCTCTGCCGCTTCGAGGTTCACCTTGAGGATCGTTTGCTCCTGGTCCTTGCCGCTTTTGTGACGGCCGGTGTTCACGTCGATGGCGACGAGCGCCTCGGTTTCATCGATCACGATGTAGCCGCCGCTCTTCAGATGCACTTGCCGGCTGAAGGTGGTTTCCAACTGCCGCGTGATATTGAAGCGATCGAAGATCGGCTGGTGATCCGCGTAGAGCTTCACCTTCGAGAGCGAGCGCCGCGAGATGCGACCGATGATGTCTTTGATACGTTCGTTCGCTACCGGGCTGTCGATCACGATTCGTTCGACTTCTTCCGTGAGAAAGTCGCGCACGGTGCGCTCGATCAAATCAGGCTCCTGAAAGGCACAGGTCGGTGACGGCACATTCTTGATCTTCTTCTGGACCTCATTCCATTCCTCGAGCAACAGCGCGAGATCGCGGACGAAGTAACGCTTCTGCTGTCCTTCGCCGACGGTGCGCATGATCACACCCATGCCTTCGGGAATGGCCAACTCGCGAAGGATGCGCTTCAAGCGCTGACGTTCCTCCTGGTTCTCGATCTTGCGCGAGATGCCGCTCTTGTCTGAGTTGGGCAGCAACACCAAGTATCTCCCGGGCAACACCAGATTGGTCGTGACGCGCGGCCCTTTCGTGCCAATGGGTCCCTTCGTGACCTGAATGACAATCTCGCTTCCTGGCGGATAAACGCGGGGAATGTCCTTCTGCGTGATTTTCGGTTTCTCGGGACGACGGCGGCCTTCCTCGCGTTCGACCACTTCCACGCCACTGTCGAAGTTGCTCGGCACGATGTCCCAGTAATGCAGAAACGCATTCTTCTCGAAGCCGATATCCACGAAGGCCGCCTTCAATCCATCTTCCAGATTGCGCACCTTGCCTTTGTAAATGCTGCCGACCAATCGCTCTTCGGTCGTGCGCTCGATTGTGAACTCTTCCAGCTTTCCTTCCTCGATCACCGCCACGCGCGTTTCGAGCGACTCGGCGTTGATGATCACTTCCTTGTGAATGCGCTTCACGGGCTTGATCAAGCGCTGGACTTTTTTTACGACCTTTGTCGCGACCATCTTGATCGCCTCGAGAAGACCTTGCGGCTTCTCCGTGATGTGGACCGGCTTGAATTCCTCCTTCACTTCCTCGGGCGTATCGAGGTGCGGCTCGCGAAAGTCTTTCTTCGAGGCGACGTCGCCTTCGCTAGTGGATTCGGGCCGCGGTGTTCCTTGCGCGGGCAGTCCCGCGGCCACGTTTTCCGCGCGCTCGATTTCATGCTGGCGGGATTTGTCGAAGAGCTTCTCCGTTCCGGCGGTCGAGTCGGCCACAGCGTCGCTGCGCGCTTCCGTCGCCTGCCGGCGATTTTTATCGCTGGGCGGCCGGCCACTGGGTCTGAAGCGCATCCCGCCACGTCGGCGGCGGGAGAAATTTTTTCCATCACTCATAATTTTTAATAAGACCTGCGATACAGGTTCACGTTTTGCAGGATGCCAATCGCGATCAACGAACAGAGCACAGCGGAGCCGCCATAACTGAGGAACGGCAACGGCACACCCGTCACTGGCATCAAGCGAATGTTCATGCCGATATTGATGAACACGTGGCTGAAGAGCATCGTCACGACGCCCACCCCCAACAGTTTGCCCAGGCGATCACGTGCCTGGCCGGCAATTCGAATGCCGGTGAACAACACCACGGCGAACAGCCCTATCACCAGGGCGGTCCCCATGAATCCTTTCTCCTCGGCAATGACGGAGAAAATGAAATCGTTGTGCGCGACGGCGCGCGGCAGAAAGCCGAGCGCGTTCTGCGTTCCTTTGGTCCAGCCTTTGCCAAACATCCCGCCCGTGCCGACGGAGATGAGCGCCTGGTCCACATTGTAAGAATCGTTTTTCTGCTGCATGCGCGCGGCCTGACGCTGCACATCGGTCATCTTCG
>DATHEW010000301.1:0-10786 GCA_035318425.1 Candidatus Acidiferrum sp.
GACTGCGGGGCAAGTCAGACGCGAATCCGTATGCCGAGTTGAGTCGCAGCACGAGCCATCGTATTCTCCCGTCACCAATGAACAGCCGACTCTCACTGACAGAGGATTTGCGGATCGAACGAGCGAAGTTCATCACGCGCCGCTGGTTCCTCCAGCAATGCGGCGTGGGTCTCGGATCGATCGCGTTCGGGTCGTTGCTGGCGGGGAACAAGGCTTCAGCGGCTGTAGCGGCCGCGGCGAACCCGCTCGCACCGAAGCAGCCGCACTTCAAACCGAAAGCCAAACGGGTCATCTACATGTTTATGGGCGGCGCGCCGAGCCAGCTCGACATGTTCGACTACAAGCCGGCGCTTGAAAAATACAACGGCAAGCCTGTTCCCGCTGAGGTGGTGAAGGGCCAGAAATATGCGTTCATCAAACCGGACGCCGCGCTCTACGCGAGTGAGTTCAAATTCGCCAAACACGGCAAGTGCGGCGCTGAAATTTCCGAGGCGATCCCGCATCTCGCCGAGGTCGTCGATGACATCGCGATCGTGAAATCGATGTACACGGACGCGTTTAATCACGCGCCGGGACAACTTTTGATGCAGAGCGGTTCGTCGCAGTTCGGGCGTCCGTGCCTGGGCGCGTGGGCGCTCTACGGTCTGGGCAACGAGGCGCAGAATCTGCCGGGCTTCGTGGTATTGAATTCAGCGGGCGGGCTCAGCGGCGGCACGGCGCTCTACGGCAGCGGATTTCTGCCGACGATTTATCAGGGCGTTCCGTTCCGCAAAAGTGGCGACCCGGTTTTGTTTCTCTCCAACCCCGCCGGCATCGACGACAAGATGCAGCGCCGCACGCTCGACCTGATCAAGGACTTGAACGAGCAGCATCTGGAAAAGATCGGTGACCCGGAAATCGCGACGCGCATCAACTCGTTCGAGATGGCGTTCAAGATGCAGAGCAGCGCTCCCGAACTGATGGACGTTTCGAAGGAATCACCCGAGACGCTGAAGATGTACGGCGTTGAAATCGGCAAGCCGAGCTTTGCGATGAACTGCCTCCTGGCGCGGCGACTCATCGAACGTGGCGTGCGCTTTGTCCAACTCTTCCACGAGGGCTGGGACCATCACAGCGAAGTGGTCAAAGGGGTGAAGGACCAGACGAAGAAGACGGACCAGGCCAGCGCTGCATTGATCAAAGACCTGAAACAACGCGGACTGCTCGATGACACGCTCGTGATCTGGGGCGGAGAATTCGGCCGCACACCGATGGTGGAAGCGAACGCAGACTTCGGCCGCAAGATGGGGCGCGATCATCATCCGCAAGCATTCTCGATGTGGATGTCTGGCGGCGGCATCAAGCCGGGCGTCACGATGGGCGAGACCGACGAACTTGGGTTTCACATCACGAAGGACCGTGTCCACATTCACGATCTTCACGCGACGATCCTTCACTGCCTCGGCTTCAACCACGAGAAGCTCACGTATCGTTTCCAAGGCCGCGACTTTCGGCTCACGGATGTCGAGGGCGAAGTGGTGGAGAAGATTCTCGCCTGACTTCTGCCGAACTCAGTCTCGCGAGTTGTTCTGAAGAATATTGCGGCTCTCGGTTGCGACGCACGTTCTTCTCTGCCTACGCTCCCGGTCAGTTCTAATGAAAACCAATCCCTCGATTCGCAAACTGGCCTTAACTCTAGCAATCTTCTCAACCCTCATTTTTCAACTCCCAACCTTCGCCCAAGGCGATCTCACCCCGTCTGGCGCCGACAATGAAATCATTGGATCAAGTGGAGGCACGCATGCCGATCTCATCCGTACCGATAACGATCAGCAATTCAGGTTCATATTATCTGACGAAAAACCTGAACGTCACGACCGGCGATGCGATCTCGATTATCACCAATCAAGTTACGCTCGATCTTAATGGATTCACCATCTCCTCGATCGCTCCAAGCGCCACCGGCACCGGCGTTCTGCTCGGACCGGGCATCAGTGACATCACCATTCTCGACGGCCACATCAAGGGCGGCGTCATCAACAATGCCGGTGTCTATAGTGGCAGCGGCTTTGCGAACGGGATTTCCTCCTCGTTTTTCCGCCCTCGAACGTCCGTGTGAGGGGGATCTCGGTTTCAGGATGTTTGAATTCCGGAATCTATGTCGGTGGGATTAGCTTTGCCACGCTGGTGGAATCGTGTTCCGTGAGGACCGTGGGCGGCTTTGGCATTTTTGCCAGCAGCGTTTCTCGATGCACGTTCAACCATTACAACATGCCGCCGTAATCTCGCGTCGTGCCGAATGGGTCACTTCGAACACTCCAGCAACCAAATCAGACACGATCTTCAAACCAAATCATGAAAACCACATTTCTGTTTGCTCGCGCCGCATTGCTGGCGCTCCTGCTCTCAACTCAAGACCATCAACTCTCAACTGCCTGCGCCCAAGGCGCGCTCACTCCGCCCAACCCGCCCGCGCCGACGATGAAGACACTCGATCAGATTGAAGCGCGCACTCCGATCTCGTCCGTTCCGTACACCATCAGCGTCCCGGGGTCGTATTACCTGACCACGAACGTGACCGCCACCGTGAGCAACGCCATCGTCATCGCGATCAGCGGGGTAACGCTGGATTTGAACGGCTTCACCATTTCTTCCACCACCGCCAGCGCGACGGGCCACGGCATTCTACTGAACAGTGGATTGTGCAATATCACGATCCTGAATGGATTTATCCAAAGCGGTGTGACCAACAACGGCAGCGGAGTTTTCAATGGGCCCGGATTTCGATCGGGAATTTATTGCCCGGGGACGCCTCCACTCAGCACCCGCATTTCGGGAATATCGGTTTTGGGATGTCGGGTGGACGGCATTTTATTGAGCACCTCGGTCGGAGGCTCGACTACGGTGGACTCCTGCACCGTGCAGACAGTGGGCGGCGTCGGGATTGCTGCTTCCACGATCACCCGATCGGTGGCAGCGGACTGTGGGGCCTACGGGATTTTTGGCGATCAGGTTTCCGATTGTCGGGGCGAATCAGTGGGCGTCAGTGGCGGCTCCGGAATTTACGCCAACACTGTCCAAAACTGCCGCGGCATCAGCAACAGCGGTGAGGGTATCCGCGCCTACACCGCCCAAAACTGCTACGGCACCAGTTCCAGCGGAACGGGAATCTACGCCGTGACCAGTGCAGCGAATTGTTATGGGAGTGGTGGCGGCACAGGCCAGGGCATCTACACTGAAACGGCGAACAACTGCCACGGCCAGAGCGTCACCAGTCAAGGCATCTCCGCCGAAACGGCGAACAACTGCTACGGTTACAGCAGCCTCAACCGCGGTATTTCCGCGAATATCGTCATTGGATGCACCGGTCGCTCAAATGGTGGATCTTTCGGCGTGTTTGCCACCTCGATTGCCAACACCTCTTACGGCTCCAGCGCTACCGGCACAGGATTGTCCGCAAACATCGCCATCGGCTGCACCGGCACGACGATCAGCTACAACTACAAGTACAACATGCCGTGAAGGAATTTATGATTTGCGATTTACGATGTTCCGTTTACCGGGTGATACGTAATCCTCGCCGCGTCCTGAAGTTCGCGGCCCTTGCGGTGATTTCAGTTTTCGTTCTGCAACTGCCTCTGTCCTCGCAGACTTTCGAAGGTCGGATCAACGCCAGCATCACACAAGGGGAGCTGCGCACGCCATTGCTCTACACGGCCGGGACAAATTTCCTGCGCGTCGAAATGACAGACTCCAACTTGCCCAACCCGGTTGACATTCTTGAACGCAACTCCGGCGCGTTGACTCTTTTGTTCCCGCACAACCGCAGCTTCGTTCGTTTGAAAAGTGGGGCGGGCGTCCCGCCTGCCTCTTCTCGCCCTGCAGAGATGGGCCAGGTTGGAAATCCGTCCCGCCTTCCGGCACCGCCGTCTGGCATCGGCCCGCAGCCGTTTGGAAAACCGGATGGCTCAACGTCGCCCACCCGGCTTCCGCCCGACCCACACCCGCTCAACGCCACGCCCGGCGTTCCCGCTATGGCGATGATGCCGCCGCCTATGATGGAGAAAATGGAACTCAAATTCACCGGCGACAAAACAAACCTGCTCGGATTCGCCTGCGAGAAATTTGAAATCAAGCAGCGTGGCGAAACGATGGAGATTTGGGCCACGGATCAATTGCTGCCATTTCAAAACTACGTTCGCAACCAGACGCCACGTTTTGGCCCGCGCATGATTGAAGAGCGCTGGGCGGAATTGTTGACGGCGAAGAAGTTATTTCCATTGCGTGCCGGCCTGCGTTTTGAAAACGGCACGGAGCATTATCGCTTTGAAGTGCAATCCGTCGCGCCACAGAGGCTCAAGGAGGAGGATGCGAAATTATTTCAACCGCCCGAGGGATATTTTGAAATAGAAGCGCTGTCGTTTTGAAAGGATCACCATGAAACTTCAACGTCGATTCTTCGCCAGTGTGGCACTGGCTTCATTCTTTATTCTTCACCCCACACTCTTGGTGCGGGCCGCCACGACGATTAATCCCGCCAGCAAATTCGCTTACGGCGCTAACATTGGCTGGATGGATTGGCGCGGCGACACGAACAGCGGCGCCCTGGTCGGCGAATACATCTGCACCGGGTTTATCTACGCTGCCAATGTCGGATGGATCAATCTCGGCAGCGGCACTCCGGCCAACGGCATTCGTTACCAGAACAATTCCGCGAGTGACTTCGGTGTAAACCACGACGGACTCGGCAATCTTCGCGGCTACGCTTACGGCGCAAACATTGGCTGGATCACGTTCACCAATCGCGACGCGAGTGGCTCCGCTTACGAAGGACCGCAGATCGATCTCGTCACCGGCAAGATGAATGGCTTCCTTTGGAGCGCGAACTGCGGGTGGATTTCGCTAAGCAACACGTTTGCCTCCGTGCAGACAGATACCATTCAAATGGGCATCGACACCGATGGCGACGGAATCCCCGACGCATGGGAGCGAGAGAAGTTTGGTGGTTCGCTTGCCGCCGCGAGTGGCGCGACCGACTTCGATGGTGATGGATTCAAGGACATCAGCGAATACCTCGCCGACACCGACCCGAACGACCCGAAAAGTTTCCTGAGCATTACCTCGTACACGATCGCCACCGGTGACTCACCTTTGAGCCTCAGGTGGAGCAGCAACCCCACGCGCCAGTATCACTTACAGAAGCGTGCTCTCGTGGACAGCGGCTCGTGGTTCGATGTGGGACTCGGATTGATTTCGGCGGACGCCGGCACGATGACGATACGCTCGTTCACCGACAGCGCTTCATCGCAGAGATTTTTTCGTGTCGAAGCGGTGAAGCCACTGTCACCGTAAGAGATCAATCGATGTCAGGGCCATGAATTTCACGGTCCACACGCGACGTTTTCTGACGTGCAGGTTGAGCGCGATGGAAGGGCTGCATCATTGGTCGTGTGCCACTTGAATTTCGTGGGACAACCACGCGCGGGCGTAGGTCCACCAACGTTTGGCCGTGGCTTCGGAAATGCCGAGAACTTCAGCGGCTTCCTCAATTTTCAACCCCACGAAGTAGCAGAGCTTGACCAACTCAGCCTGCTTCGGTTCTGCGCATCTTCTGGCGCTTTCCGCCACCAGCTTCGCACTCGACCAAAGTCCCACCGCCACCGGCGCCTGGTCGCAGGTTTCTTTCCCTTACGCGACGAATGCGACCGACATCAGCATCACCGTTCCTGCGTCCGCGGGAAACAAGTTCTACCGTTTGCGCAAACCGTAGCGCGAACATCCGTTCGCCTTGCTCCGCGGGCGATCACTCCTGCGCGTAAACGATGATGCGATCGTGAACGATGATCGCGAGGTCCGCTTTTTTGTCACCCGTGAAATCGGCGATCACGGCTTCGCGCGGCTCTTGCGAGTCTCCGCGGCGTCCGCGATAGCTTCTCTCCTCGAACACCGGCCAGCGGTTCGCCGGCACGAGCTTGCCTTGTTTGTCGAAGATCACGAGGTCGAGGTAGTTCTTCGCCGTCTCAAGGAAAACGAGATCTTTGCGCCCATCCTGGTTCAAGTCGCCTGTGACGACGTCGTTCAAGCGCGCGTCGCGAATGGGTGTTTCGTAGCCATCGAGCTCAGCCATTTCCCATGTGCTGCCGCGTAATGGGAACCACGCGACCGATCCCAGTCCAAGAAACGCTACGGTGTTCGGCGCACCAGTTCCGAAGTTGATCGGTTGCAGCTCGAAGTAGTCCGAGATGGGCAACGGCAGGTTGCGCACGATCTGCCACACGCCGTTGGTCCCGCGCTCCGAAAGGGTGAGTGCCTTGCGCTCTGCATCGAGCAGGAACAGTGAACCCACCGCATTGCTTCCATTGCGCAACGATGCCGCGCCGACGAGCCGTGAGTTGTTCCCTGCTCCGTTGATTTGTTCCTTCACGTAAAACGACCAACCGCGATTCGTGCTGTCGGCGTTCTCCTTGTCGGGCCGAAGCACCACCGCACGCAGAAAGTTTCTTTGCGGCAGCAACAGCTCTGGTTTGTTGTCGCCATCCACATCGGCGCGCGTCAGCCACGGCGCTTCCATGCTGCCGCCGGGCGATTGCAGGTCGAGTTCATCGAAGCCTTTCGTCGTTTGCAGGAGCACCTTCACCTTTTCGTAGGGCACGAGGATGACGAGGTCGTTCAAGCCATCCTGGTTCACGTCGTGCCACGTCATTGAACTGGGAGTGGATTTGAAACTCTCGTTGAGCTTGATCGTCTTTGTCTCGCCGGCCGCATTGCGTGTCGTCAGCACGCGCCGTCCATCCTGGTCAAGAACCACGGCGAGGGTCGGTTTGGCCTCCGGTTTCATTGGCCCAATCGCCATGGCGAGCGGCTTGCCGTCGAAAGGCAATGTCGTTGGGAAAGCGACTTTCCCTTCGCCATCAAAACGCGTTGTCGCCACCGATCGCTCATCTCCACTGAGCAGGAAAATTTCGGAACGGCCCGCGTTGTCCCAATCGCTCACGGCAATGTCGCTGACGCCGGTGAGTGTCGAGTAAACCTTCGCCTCGGTGAGCGAGCCGTCTTTTTGCTGAAGGTGAATGGTGAGTTGGCCACTCTCAGGTTCAGCGACAAGCAAGTCGGGCAAGCCATCGCTGTTCACATCAGCCCACGTCACGCCGCGACGCGCCTTGCTGGTCTTTGTAAGCGGCAATATCTGCAACTGACCGGCCGCAAAATTCCCCGAGAGTTTTTCAGCCTCGCGCCAGGTGAAGTTCGAAATCTGAGAACGGCCGGAGTTCTGAGCGATGGTCACGATCTCGGTCCTGTGATCGCCGTCGAGGTCATCTGCGGTGTAGGAACGAATCGGCGGCATCGTGAAATGGATCTCGGGGCCGAGCGTTCCGGTCTTCTCCTGCAGCCTGAATCGCAGCGGGTTCGGCGTGTCCCAATTCACGAGCAGCAGGTCGTCACGGCCGTCACCGTTCACATCAAGGATCTGCACGGAGCGAACCAGTCCCGCGAATGGAATTTTCTCCGGCTCGGCGAGCGTGCCGTCCTTCCGTTGCGCGAGGAAGTAGAGCGTGTTTTCGCCGAGCAACATCAGGTCGAGAAGGCCATCGCCGTTGAGGTCGCCGGTGGCGAGTGCGTTGGGTGAAAGCACACCATCCTCGATCGGCCAGCGACGCGGAGCACTCCAGCCATTGGTGCCTTGATTGAATTGCACGACCAACTCCTTCGGCTCTCCGTAGTAGGCGATGTCAGGGCGCTTATCGTGGTTCAGGTCCGCCACCATCAACGCTGCGATGCGCTTCTCCGAGGCGATCGATTCGATGCGGAAGCGCGAGTCGGGCGGCAGATCGTTGATGTCAACGGATGCCGCGCGACCGAGCCGAGCGGTGTTGGTCTTGCCGGTCTGGTTGATCAACACGTTCAAGCGTGAGCGCGAATTGTTGACGACAATCAGGTCAGTCAATCCATCACCATCAATGTCGGCCGAGCGCAGGTTTGAGATCTGATGATCGATGGGAAATGTTTCGGGACTGCTGAAGCCGAAGCTGATTGGCGCGGGAGGCTCGCCGTCAGCGGCGATGGCCACGGCAGCAGCGAACGAGAAGAGCGGCAGAAAGTTTCTCAAAATCATCACGGCAGAAAGTGCGCGCAAGACGAGGCGAGGTCAAAGCTTTCGCTACGTGCCGGACATCGGGAAGCCGGTCCGCTTTGCAGTGCGCCGACCTGGCGGCGCTTTTTTCACGGCGCGACTTAGCGCGCCGCAGTTTGGCGACAAGTCGCCAAACTAAAAAGCAGTGACCAGTCACCGCACTCCAAAACGGACCTCCCTGTCCCTTCACTCGCCGATGAAGTGGAGCACGATGCGTCGCCGATGAGGCGCGGTGCGATGTTCCCACAGGTAAATTCCCTGCCACGTGCCAAGCGCGAGTTCACCCGAAGCGATCGGCACGGTGAGGTTCACCGCAGTAAGCGCGGTGCGAATGTGCGCGGGCATGTCGTCGTCGCCCTCGGCCATGTGCTCGAAGAGCGAGTCGCCGTCTGGCACGAGACGCGCGAAGAATCGCTCGAAGTCGCGACGCACCTCCGGATCGGCGTTCTCCTGGATCAGGAGCGAGGCCGAAGTGTGTTGCAGGTGAAGCGTGACCTGGCCCATCTGGATTTTCTCGGCGTGCAATCGCGACCGTACCTCATCGGTGAATTCGTAAAACCCGCGTCCGCGAGTCGCGATCGTGAGTTGATGTTGAACCTGACGGAGCACGTGAAATCAGCGACGTTCGTCGAGAATTTTCTCAAGCTCGGGATTTCTCTGATGACCTGCGGCCAAGGCTTTCTGGTAATGCCAACGGGCCAAAGCGATGGCCGGCGGCGTTTGCGTGGCATAGACGACGGCGAGATTGTTGTGCGCGGCCGCGTGGTTCGGTTGAATCTGCACCGCGCGGCGAAGCGCGGCCTCGGCGGGAATGCGCAGCCCCTTCTCGCTCAACGCAATGCCCAGATAATTTTGTGTCTCGGCATACTCGGGGTTCGCCCGCGCGGACCGGCTTAAAGCATCAATCGCTTCATCGAGTTTCTCCTGATGAAAACGGATGCGCCCCAGAACGTAGAGGCTGAAGTAATCTGTTCCGTCGAGCGCCAGTGCCTGACGAACACTTTTCTCGGCTTCGGCGACTCGGCCCAACTCAAGTTGTGTCGAAGCCAGATTGCCCAGAGTGGAAACGTTGTTCTCGTCCTGGCGCAACACGTCGAGATATTTTCGCTCGGCCTCGGCGTAGTTGCGCACGGCGAATGCTTTCTCCGCCGCCGCAACCAGCGGTCCCGCGCCCGGGGGAACCTGCTTGGAAGGTTTTCTCACCGGACCTTCAGCCGGCGGTGCCTGCGAAGAGGCAACGAGCGCATCAGGCGACGAGACGATCGCGCCAGGTTTGCTCATCAGCGCGAGTTCTTCGGGCGTGTAAGGAACGGGCTTCGCTTCCAATGTCGCGACGCGCGCTGTGAGCGAGTTGAGCAAATCCGCTGTGTCCGACGGTGTGCCCGGAGGAGGCATTGCGACCACGACATCTCTCTGGCGCTTGAGCACTTCGTTTTCCGCCCGCAACGCGGCGACGATATCCGCCTGCTGGGTCAACTTGGTCTTCAGGTCCGAGACGGACTCACCCGCCGGGCTGGTCGTCGGCGGGGTGCTCGTCACGACGCGAAGTCGAACTTTGAGCAAGTCATTTTCCTTTTCCAGAAATCGAATGCGCTCTCCGGCTTTAGCGAGTTCACGTGGATCAATTGCTGCAGGCTGCACCGACAGAGCTTCCTTCAGCCGTGCCCCGAGCTGGCTGTTTTCTGCCTTCAATCGTTCCACCTCCGCCT
Organism: Candidatus Acidiferrum sp.; assembly: GCA_035318425.1. GTDB lineage: Bacteria > Verrucomicrobiota > Verrucomicrobiia > Limisphaerales > SIBH01 > JANNGC01. The sequence goes on from DATHEW010000301.1 coordinate 9,820, forward strand.
TTAGCGCTGCGAGTTCTCGCTGTATCTCCGGGGATGGTCCCGGCGCAGGCGCCGGAACGGGGATTGAGGGCGCTGGCGCAGGCGTGGGCATCGGTGCTGGCGCGGGAACGGGAACGGGCACAGACGGAGCATTCGTGAGGATCATTGACGCCGCCGATTCCGTGGATAGCGCGGGTGCATTTGTCGCCGGTACTGGCGGGGCGATGACGGCGGCGAGCGGGGCCAGCTTGGTGGAGACGTAGTTCAAACGGTATTTGATGACGCGATCATTCCAGCCCGGGAAGATGCCTTGGAACTTTTGCAGCCCGTCCTGCGCTTCGAGATATTTGGCTGCCGCAGCTTTCTTCTGCCCCGCGTCATTCAACCGGTCCGCTTCCTGGATGACCTGGTAAATGCGCACGTAGCTTTCGTCCGGACTTTGTGCGCGCAAGGAACCAGCGCAGCAGACAAAGATCAGCATCAGGAGACGGACGACTTTCATGGCGGCGAATGTAGGCACGCGTTTGAACGATGGCAAACCTACGCTGGGAATCACACCCGAAGGTTATCCGCAGATCACGCTGATTCTGTAGAGCAGAAGTTTAACAATCTGTGAAATCTACGTCATCTGCGGATGATTCCGGGGCGCTCGAGTGACTTCCGAATCCCTTACCGTTCCTGATCACCCCTTCGCGCTTGTCTGAAAATGGTAGCGCGGGCGACTCACTCACCCCGTTCGGTGAGTTGCCGGACGGCACAGGCCCAATGGCCTTTGCGCCCAAAACTCGCGAAACGGAAACTACCTTTGGCAACTCGTGTATGCTCTGGTCACTCCGCATCATCTCGGCGAAGATGCGATCTAGACTGGTTGCCAAAAATCATTTCCGAATGGCGCAGGCGGAAGCGGTTTTGTCCGGCTGGCCGATGAAGTTTTTGAGGGCCTGGCAAAGGCGTTGGGTCAACTCCTCGGGCGTGCGCGCGAGGAAGT
>DATHEW010000302.1:0-4301 GCA_035318425.1 Candidatus Acidiferrum sp.
CTCGGGAGTACGGCGGCCTGCTGTCCAATCGATCATTCGGGGGCGCTCAGGTCTCGCGCACGTTCTACGCCCGCGGACAAACCGGCCAGCAACTTCTCCTCGGCTGCTATCAGGCGATGGAGAAGGAGATCTCGAAGGGCGGCATCGCGATGTTCCCGCGCCACGAGATGCTCGACCTCGTCGTGATTGATGGACACGCCAAGGGCATTGTCGTGCGCGACATGGTGAGCGGCGCGGTGTCGTCACACGCTGGAGACGCGGTGGTGCTCGCGACGGGCGGATACGGAAACGTTTTCTTCCTCTCGACCAATGCCAAGGGTTGCAACGTCACTTCCACGTGGCGCGCGCACAAGAAAGGCGCGTTCTTCGCGAACCCTTGTTACACGCAGATTCATCCGACGTGCATTCCAGTGAGTGGCGACCATCAGTCGAAACTCACGCTCATGTCCGAGTCGTTGCGCAATGACGGACGTGTGTGGGCGCCGAAGCGGAAAGAGGATTGCAGCAAAGCCCCCGCGTCGATTGCTGAAGGTGACCGCGATTATTTTCTCGAACGCAAATATCCGAGCTTCGGCAATCTCGCGCCGCGCGACATCGCATCGCGTGCTTCGAAGGAAGTGTGCGACGAGGGGCGTGGCGTGGGACCCGGCGGCAAAGGTGTTTACCTCGATTTCGCGGATTCCATCAACCGTCTCGGACTGGCCGTCATCCAGGAGCGCTACGGAAATCTTTTCGACATGTACGAAAAGATCACCGGCGAGAACGCTTACGCGACGCCGATGCGGATTTATCCGGCGGTGCATTACACGATGGGCGGCTCGTGGGTGGATTACAATCTGATGAGCAATCTGCCAGGTCTGTTCGTCCTCGGCGAAGCGAACTTCTCGGACCATGGTGCGAATCGCCTTGGAGCGAGCGCACTGATGCAAGGTTTGGCGGATGGCTACTTCATCCTGCCTTACACGATTGGAAATTACTTCGCGTCAAACAAAGCCGCGAAGCCAAGCACGGGCCACGCGGAGTTCAAGAAAGCCGAAGCAGCGATCGAAGCGCTCACGAAGAAATTTCTGTCGATCAACGGCAAGCGCACGGTGACGAGCTTCCATCGCGAGCTTGGCAAGATCATGTGGGAAGATTGCGGCATGGCGCGCACGGCCCAGAGTCTTCAACACGCGCTCGGCGCCATTCCGAAACTGCGCGAAGAATTTTGGAAGAACGTGAAAGTCACCGGCGAGACGGGTTCCTTGAACCAGGATCTGGAAATGGCTGGACGCGTAGCAGACTTTCTGGAGTTTGGAGAACTGCTTTGCCTCGATGCCTTGCAGCGCAATGAATCCTGCGGCGGACATTTTCGCACGGAGTTCCAGGAAGAAGGCGAAGCCAAGCGCGACGACGCGAACTACGCTTACGTCGCCGCGTGGGAATACACCGGCAACCTGGCGAAACCAAATCTGCACAAAGAAGAGCTCACGTACGAAGAAGTGAAGATGAGCACGCGGAGCTACAAGTGATGCGCGAAGGAACTCACCTCCGGGGCGGCGAACTTATCACAAATTGTGAGATCTTCGGCCGTGGCAATCAGGCTCCAAGGTCACAATCTGTGACCTTATATCTGTGGGAATCTCGTTGATGCCTGCCCGCACCGCCATCGTACCATTGAAGCGCATTGAGGCCGCAATTCTCACGGTGCGCGGCCAGCGCGTGTTGCTCGACCGTGATCTGGCGGCACTTTATGGGGTCGAGACGCGTGTGTTGAACCAGGCTGTCCGCCGGAACATCGGGCGATTTCCCGCGGACTTCATGTTCAGGCTCACACGGGATGAGATCGAGGGGATATCACAAAGTGTGACATCCTCAGTGCCGTTGAAGTTCTCAAAAAGTGCGCATGCTTTTACCGAACAGGGTGTGGCGATGCTTTCCAGCGTGTTGAAAAGCCCCCGGGCTGTTCAGGTAAACATCGGCATCATGCGCGCGTTCGTGCGGCTGCGGCAGATGCTTGCGAACAACGTGGAACTGACGCAACGGTTGTGCGAACTGGAGAAAAAATACGATTCCCACTTCAAAGTGGTGTTTGAAGCGATTCGCCAGTTGATGGAAAAACCGGCTGACGATAAAGACGCGCGCGAAATCGGATTTCACACGTTGCACGAAGGTGAAGATGCGGCCGCGCCGCGCAAGCCACGGCGTGTTCGCTACTAAATTTCTCATGAATCTCACACTCAGAGTTTGGAGGCAAAAGGACCGGAACAGCGCCGGCCAGATGGTGGAATACAAAGCCGCGAATATCATTCCCGACATGTCGTTCCTCGAGATGCTCGACGTGGTGAACGAGGAACTGATCGCGAAAGGACAGGAGCCGATCGCCTTTGACTCGGATTGTCGCGAAGGCATCTGCGGCACGTGCTCGCTTGTGATCAACGGCGCCGCTCATGGCGGCCAACGAGGCACCACCGTGTGCCAGCTTCACATGCGGCATTTTAAGGACGGCCAGACGATCACCATCGAGCCGTGGCGCGCTCGATCGTTTCCGGTGTTGCGTGACTTGATCACCGATCGCGGTGCATTCGATCGCATCATCGCGGTGGGCGGATTTGTCTCCGTGAACACCGGCGGCTGCCCGGATGGAAACGCTCTTCCTATCCCGAAGACGGACGCGGATGCCTCGATGGACGCGGCGTCATGCATCGGATGTGGCGCGTGCGTCGCGGCGTGCAAGAACGCGAGCGCGATGTTGTTTGTCTCCGCGAAAGTTTCCCAACTCGCTTATCTGCCGCAGGGCAAGGCCGAACGCGAAAGACGCGCGATCGCGATGGTTCAGCAGATGGATGCGGAAGGATTCGGCAGTTGCACGGTCACTGGGTCCTGCGAAGCCGTGTGCCCGAAGGAAATCAGCCTCGACTTCATTGCCAAGCTGAACCGCGAGTACGGCAAAGCCATCCTCATGGGCAACAGCAAGACGCGCGACGGCGGCGGTTAGCGAGCCAGTCCCAGCTTCTTCAACACCGCGCTGAAATCATCCGGGCACAGTGCCTCGAATTTCACCAACTTGTTCGTTCCCGGATGCGTGAATTCGATTGATCGCGCGTGAAGCATCTGCCGCGGCGGAACGCAGCCAGTGATCTCTGTGAGCCGCGCGTTTTGTCTTTTTCCGTAAGTGCCATCTCCGACGAGCGGAAATCCGAGGTGCTGGAAGTGAACGCGAATCTGGTGCGTGCGTCCCGTGTGTAACTGCACCTCGACGTGCGTCGCGGCGACGGTGCGCTGTAGCACGCGATAGCTTGTCCACGCTTCGCGCCCGCCGTCCACAGCCGCCATGCGTTTCCGGTGTGTGGGATGCCGGGCGATCTCGGCTCGGATGTTTCCATGATCGCGCACCAGCGTTCCACAAAGGATCGCCTCGTAAATCTTGATGACATCGCGACCGGCGAACTGTTTGCCCAATGAAAGATGTGTCACATCGTTCTTCGCCACGATTAAGCAACCGCTCGTATCCTTGTCGAGCCGATGGACAATGCCCGGGCGCGCCACGCCGCCGATGCCACTCAGTTCACCACGGCAGTGATGCAGCAACGCGTTAACCAGTGTGCCGCTCTCATTTCCAGCGGCGGGGTGAACGACGAACCCCGGCGCCTTATTCAAGACGAGCAGGTCGGCATCTTCGAAAATAACATTGAGAGGAATCTCTTCGGGTTTGGCTTCCGCAGTGGTCGGCTCGGGCCAATGAATTGAAACGACATCTCCCGCGCGCGGCGCGTGCGTGGGTTTAACGGCCTGGCCATTGACAAGTATGTGGCCGTCCTCGATCAGGCGCTGGATCGTACCGCGTGAAACGGCCGGGAATTTTTCGCGCAGGAAGGTGTCGAGCCGTTCGCGCGGCAGCGATTGCTCAATGCTGAATGTCTCGTTGCGGTGAGCCATGGTTCTTCACCGTATTCAATTCCGCTCGGCTGTCGTCACTACCGCCCTGTTGCTCCTTGCGCCACGACAGGATGAACAGCAATCCCACGCCGACGCAGATCGCGCTGTCGGCCACGTTGAACGCCGGGAAGCCGATTTCGCGTCCGCTTTTCGTGAAAATGTGGAAATAGAGAAAGTCGATCACGTGCCCGTGCATGATCCGATCGGAAACGTTTCCCACGATCCCGCCGAAGATCAACCCCAGCGCGATCCAGCCCACGGTCGTGCGTGAACCGAAATATTTGCGCGCGAGAAACAACCCGACGAGCGCCGCGCCCGAAATGATCGCGAGCAGCCAGTTGAAATTGCTGAACATGCTCCACGCGGCGCCAGGGTTTTCCCAA
>DATHEW010000303.1:0-2883 GCA_035318425.1 Candidatus Acidiferrum sp.
TGCGTGAGTTCCACATCGAGCGCACGAAAAAATACATCGACCTCGCCCGCGACTGGGGCGCGAAGAATGTTCTCCTCGTTCTCGGCGAATACATCTGGCAGCGCGAAGTCATTCCCGCCGACGCGCAGTGGCAATGGGGCATCGAGACTTGCCGCCGTCTCGGTGATTACGGCGCGAAGAAGGGCGTGGACATCGCGCTGGAGCTGGAGCCGTTTCGTTTAAGCCTGCTCAACAACATCGACGAGATGGTGCGCTTCGTGGACGACTGCGATCATCCGCAGGTGCGCGCCAACATCGACATCAGCCACCTCGTGTTGTCAGACACTGGCCCGGCGGACGTGAAGAAGCTGAAGGGCAAAGCCATCCACGTACATCTGAGCGATTGCGACGGCAAAGTTCACGGCGACCTTCCGCCCGGTCGCGGCGTGGTGAAGTTCAATCCATACCTTCAAGCGATCAAAGAACTCGGCATGAACGATGCCGTGGTCTCGATCGAACTCGAGTATTCGCCCGACCCCAAGCGCATCGTGGAATGGGTCGAAGAAGCGTATCACGCCGCGGCGAAGTTGATGGAGCAGGTGGGGATGCGGGGTGTGGTGAGGATGTGAATCAGCGGTTGAAGCTCGCGTTGATATTCACGTTCTGCGGGCCTGGTGCATTCGTCGGTGGAACGAGGTTGAGATCAAAGTAAACGCGGCGTGGAATATTTTCTTCTGCGCTTCGACCTTTCCGTCATCCGTCGCTACGCGACGTGCTCGTTTTGCGTGACCTGTCCGTGGGGGTTGAAACCCACGGCTACCATCATTTCGCCGCTACGCGGCTTCGGCCAGTTCCACGAAGTTCTTCAACAACTTCAGCCCCACTTCCTGGCTCTTTTCCGGATGGAACTGTGTCGCGAAGAGGTTGTCCTTCCATACTGATGACGCGAACGCTTCGCCGTACGTCGTGTGTGTGGCGATGATCGATGAATCAACCGGCTTGGGAAAAAAGCTATGCACGAAGTAAACGTAGCTGCCGCTTTCGATGCCGCGGTAGAGCGGGCAATCAGGCCGCGTGATCTCAAGCTGGTTCCACCCGATCTGCGGCACTTTCAGACCATCACGTCCGCTGAAGCGAACGACCTTGCCGCCAAAGATGCCGAGGCCGGCGGCGCAACTGTTGAATTCCTCGCTGCTCTCGAAGAGCGCCTGGTAGCCGACGCAGATGCCGAGGAACGGTTTGCCGTTGCGAATCCACTCGCGTATCGCGCCGAGCAACTCCTGCCTTTGCATCGCGCTGATGCAGTCATCGAACGCGCCGACGCCTGGCAACACCACGCCACGAGCGTCGTTGATGGCATCGGCGGATTTCGTGACGAGCACGTTCGCGCCGACTTTCTTCAGCGCCTTTTCCACGCTTCGTAAATTGCCGGAGCCGTAATCGAGCAGAGCAATCATCTTTGGCCGGAACGGATACAGGACGGGCCGGCAAACGTCGAGTGGCAGAGTGAATTCACCACGGAGGCACGGAGAGCGCAGAGGGAAAAAGTGGACAGGATTAGCAGAATTCACAGGATGGACATGCGGCTGAAGAATTCTGTTAATCCTGTAAATCCTGTCTCTCTTCCCCGTGCCTCTGTGGCGATCTATCCTGTCGCCGCCAGTTCGCGTTCCGTCTTCAAGCGCAACTGTCCGCAAGCCGCGTCGATGTCGTGGCCTTTTTCACGGCGCAACGTCGCCTTGGCGCCGAGACGTTCCAGCGCCGCGAGGAAACTTTCCTGAACTTCTTCGCTGGGACGCTCCCACGGCAGACCCTCGACTTTGTTGTAAGGAATCAAGTTCACCTTCGCGTGCAAACGTTTCGTCAGTTGCGCAAGCGGCTTAGTCTGGTCCACGCCATCGTTCACACCAGCAATGAGGATGTACTCGAACGTGAGCATCCTGCCTTTTTTCTCCTGATAATACTCGCAGGCGGCCGTGAGCTCCTTCAGCGGATATTTGCGATTGATCGGCATGATCTTCTCGCGAACTTCATCGGTCGCGCCGTGCAGCGAGATGGCGAGTCGAAACTGGTGCGGATCATCGGCAAGCTCGCGAATCTTTGGCGCAAGTCCGCTGGTGGAAATCGTAATCTTGCGCGCGCCAATGCCGCCGCCCCACGGCGCGTTCAAGATCGTGAGCGCTTTCATCAAGTTGTCGTAATTGGCCATCGGCTCGCCCATTCCCATGATGACCAGATTATCAATGAGTCGAGGGTCGAGGGCCGAACGTCGAATGCCGGAAGGGCTCTGGCCTTCGACGTTCGACTCTCGGCTTTCGACTTCCTGATGCCATCGTTCGATAGCGAGCACTTGATCAACAATTTCATCGGGGCGCAGATTGCGCTTCCAACCTTCCAGACCGCTGGCGCAGAAACGGCAGCCGTACGCGCAGCCCACCTGCGTCGAGACGCAGAGCGTGTGGCGATCGCTTGGTTCGCCATAGAGCGCGGGATTTGCGGGAATTAAAACGCTCTCGACGAATGAACCGTCATTGAGGCGCCAGAGAAATTTTTGCGTCGTGTCGCGCGAACCTTGCTTGCGCGCGAGTTGCAGCGGGGCGAAATCAAAGGTCGCGCGGAGTTTTTCACGGAGTGGTTTGGACAGATTGGTCATCGCATCCCACGACGTGACGCGCCGTTGGTAAATCCAGTCGAGCACTTGATCGACACGGTAAGCCGGCTCCTTCCACTCCTCGAATTGAGCGGACAGTTCATCGCGCGTCAGTGACTTGATATCATCCACGCGGAGACTGTAGTGCAGCGGCGTGAGGAACGGAACCTTTGAGGAAGTGTCTCGCGACGAGCGCGACGGCGGCGAAGAAGGAAATTTTTCTTCGTCTGCTTCGCGCTCTTCGCGAGACTTCT
>DATHEW010000304.1:0-3520 GCA_035318425.1 Candidatus Acidiferrum sp.
ACGGCGGTGTGCGCATCACCAACGAAACGCTGGAACTCAACAGCGTGGGCGAGCCGGGCAAAGGCGTTCTTCACAGCAGTGATTACGCCCCCATTTGGAAAGGGCAGGTCATTCTGCATCAGACCGCCGTCATCAACACCACTACGAACACGACTTACGAAAATTGGGCCAGCGTGAACATCGAAGGCAACGTCTCCGGCCCCGGCGGCATCACCAAGACAGGACCCGGCACGCTCATCTTCCTCAACTTCGGCGTCAATTCGTACGAGGGCACGACCATTGTGAACGGAGGCCGCTTGTGGGTCGCGCGATTGACTGCGGGCGGCGGCATCCCCGGCGACCTCATCGTCGGCGATGGAATCGGCGGGCCGGGCGCGGACGTGGTGGAGGTTGGCGGAGGCGAAGGCGTTTTCTTTTCTCAAATCACCACCAACGCCCATGTTCACATCAACAGCTCAGGGTTGATCACGTTGGACATTCATTCCGGGACTGCGCCGGTCTCGCTCACGGGCAGCGGACGGCTGGACATCGACTCGGCGGACACGTTCATCCTCGGCGCAGGCAACTCTTCCTACACCTTTGACGGAGTCATTTCCGGATCGGGAATTCTCGGCAAAGGCGGCAATGGCACGGTGACATTGAACGGCACCAACACGTTCACGGGCGACACCTCGGCGAGTTCGGGCACGCTGCTGATCAATGGCGGGCACCTCTTAAGCCCAATCACGGTCGCAGGCAATGGCCGGCTCGGCGGCAACGGACGCGTGAGCGAACTGACCGCCTATTCCACGACGCGCATCCTGCCCGGCACCAGCCCTGGGCGATTGCGCGCCAGCAATGTGGAACTGCGCGCCAACTCCATTCTCGATCTCGAACTCAACGGCCCCGACGCCGGAACGAACTACGATCAACTCGCCGTCAGTGGATCGTTGAGCGTCAGCAATGCCGAGTTGCGTGTCGCGCTGAATCATTTGCCGACGGAGGGGCAGGTTTTCAAAATCATCGACAAGACCAGCGCCGGGCCTGTTCTCGGCACGTTCGCCGAGGGCGGTGAAGGAGATGTTTTCTACTTCGGCGGCTTCGACGCGGTGTTGAGCTACGTCGGTGGCGACGGGAACGACGTGACGCTGACGATCACGAATCGTTTCGTGGAATTCTACAACGCCGAGATCACAATGGGGAATGGCAATGGCTTCATCGATCCAACCGAGTGCAATCACCTCAAGATTTTCGTTCGCAACATCTCGGGCGCGCCTGTTTCGATCACCAATCTGCGCCTCGATAGCGACACGCCCGGACTGATTATCACCGCGCAGGAATGGACGGGCGGCACCGTCGCGAACAACGCGCTCTTCAGCAATGCACGCCCGGTGCAGTTTCGCACCACGCCGGAATTTCCATGCGGGACGACCGCGAATTTCTCCCTGACCCTCTCCGCCAACGCCTACAAGCTGCGCATTCCCTTCAGCATCTATGTTCCCGCGAACGGCGGTTACTTTGGCTTCAGCGCGAACGATACGCCGCAGTCCATCCCCGATGGCGGCAGCCTGATTTCGACGATTCCGGTGCCGACGAATGCCACGCTTTCGTTGCTGAACGCCGATCGCGTCGAAGTGTTCGTTCATGCAACGCATCCGCGCGCGTCGGACCTGACCTTTCGGCTCATCACGCCGGGTGGAACGAACATTCTTCTCTCCGCGAACCGCGGCGGTGCCGGCACGAATTACGGCACGGGTTGCACCTTCAGTAACCTCACGTTCTTTTCCGACACGGCGCCGCTCGCCATCGCGGCCGGCACAGCGCCGTTCGTCGGATCATTCCGTCCCGAGCAACCGTTTTCACTCGCGCAGGGCGAGCCTTTGAGCGGCACCTGGCAACTCATGGTAGAGGATTCCGTGGGCGGAAACGCCGGCACGTTGGAATGTTGGTTCCTGCGATTGATCCCGCCATTCTGCCAGAACGCCGGCGGCGGCTGTGAATCCTGTTTCGGTCCAATCGCCGGCACGCTCAGCACCAACCAGATGCCTGAGCGCCTGCGTTTGAGCGGCGACGCTGCGAGCGTCTGCGGCTGGACCAAAACATTTGCCGGCACCAACGCCACACCCGGCCCATTCCGCTACGCCACGCATTTGTTTACCAACACGGGACCGGCGGCGTGCCTCAGCGTCTTCCTGAAGAACACTTGCGCAGACACCAACTCCGCGCTGATGGCGTCCGCCTACACGAACTTCTTCAATCCCGCGAACATTCGCACCAACTACGTCGGCGACACGGGGCTCTCGAATGCGTTGAACGGGCAATTTTCATTCCGCGTAATCTCGAACCAAGTCTTCGCCATCGTCGTGAACGACACGCAGCCGGTCGGCTCGAACTTGTGCAGTAGTTACACACTCGAAGTCTTCGGCATGCCCTGCGCCGAACTACCGCGTCTCGACATCACGCGCGATGTGAATGCAGGCAAAGTCCGCCTGCACTGGAGCACGGCTTATCCCGACCACCTGCTCGATCGCGAGCCAGTGCTCACCACGCCGCCGTCATTTGTCATCGTCACAAACCCGGCAGACGTCGTGTCTGGGAAATATTCCGTCACGAACTCCATGAGCGTGACACAAGGGTTCTACCGATTGCGGAAACCATGATTTTCAAAAACACGAAGGACATTTTCGAAACGCTTATGAGAACATTCATTGTCACCATCGCGACGCTGCTCGCATTGATTGCATTGCCCGGCCGCATCGCGGCGCAAGGCACGGCGTTCGTTTACCAGGGGCGACTGAACGATTCGAACGGCCCAGCCAATGGCGAGTTCGAGTTCGAGTTCAGGATCTACAACACGGCGCTGAATGGCACGTTGCTCAGCTCAACTTCAGGGAAGTCAGTGATCGTGAGCAACGGACTCTTTACAACCGAAGTAGATTTCGGGAATGGCCACTTCACCGGCTCCGAGCGTTGGCTGGAGATTGGCGTGCGCACAACAGGCGAGGTCTTCTACGCTACGTTGGTGCCGCGCCAGCGGATTGCGCCCACGCCGTATGCGCTTTACGCGCCAAGCGCTGGCAGCGCAAGTATCGCGGCGCTCGCGAACTCCGTCCCGCCCGGCTCGATCACTTCGACGCAACTCGCTCCCGGAGCGGCAGCAGCAAATCTTGCAGCGAGCGGAGAACTTCCCGGCAATGTCCCGCCCAGCGCAGTAGTGCTCAGCGCGCGCGAAGTGAATCTGAGTTTGCTGAGCGCGGGGTTCGTGCCGCTTGGAATGTCAAACGTCATTGCGCCTGAAGCGTGGACAAATGCGCCACCCGGTCCACCGGCGACTGGCGCGCTCGATCCAGGCCGATACCGGCACCGCGCGGTGTGGACCGGCTCCGACATGTTGGTGATGGGCGGAACTCCGGACGCCACGGGCATCCGCTATAATCCGAGCGCGAACAGTTGGAGCATCATGAACAAATCCAACGCGCCTGCGATTGGCGAGGATGTTCACGTCGTGTGGTCGGGTTCGCAGCTCGTTGTTTGGGACGCG
>DATHEW010000305.1:0-3733 GCA_035318425.1 Candidatus Acidiferrum sp.
ACTTCTCTTTGTAGTTAAGCACGCGACCGCCTTTGATGCGTCCACCGGCGCCGCCGAGCATGACAACGGGCAACTGATTTGCCTCGTGATTGCCGGTGAGCATCGAGGAGCAATAGAGCAGCATCGTGTTGTCGAGCAGCGTGCGCGGGCCTTCCTGGATGGCGTCGAGCTTGCGCGCGATGTAGGCAACTTGTTCGAGGAAGAATTGGTTCACCTTCAGCCAATCCGCCGTGTCGCTGTGCGAAAGCAAGTGGTGAATCATGTAATCCACGCCGAGATTCGGGAAACGCAGCGAGCTGTGATCGTTATTCAACTTGAGCGTGGTGATGCGCGTGGTGTCGGTCTGGAATCCCAGCACGAGGATGTCGCACATCAGCTTCATGTGCTCCGCGATGTCCTGCGGAATGCCATCGGCGGGACGCGGGATGTTCGGCGCGCTGAGCGTCGGCCGCCAGCCTTGCAACTCGCCCTTTTTGCCGGCGTTCTCGATGCGCTGCTCCACGTCGCGCACGGAGTCGAGATATTCGTCGAGCTTGCGCTGGTCGTTCGCGCTGATATGCCGGCGCAAATCCTTCGCATCGGTCAGCACCGCGTCGAGCACGCTCTTGTCGCCCTTGCTCACCTCGTCCTTGAAAAGTCGGTCGAACGCGAGCGCAGGATAAATCTCCAGCGGCGTGGGCGTGGTCGGCGAGCTCCACGAGATGTGCGAGCTGTAGAGCATCGAGTAGTTCTTATGCACGGACGGATTCGACTTCTCGCAACCGAGCACGAGGCTCGGCACCTTGGTCGAGCGTCCGTAAGTCTGCGCCAGCAATTGATCGATGCTCGTGCCGGAGCGAATCTCGCCGCCGGACGCCAGCGGCGCGCCGGAGAGCAGATTGCCGGTCTGCGAACTGTGAATGTTACCCTTCAGCGCCTCCTCGTTGTAGAGGCCGCGAACGAACAGCATCTTCTCGCGGAAATCGGTGAGCGGCGCGAGCACCTTGCCGAGTTCCATCTGTTTGCCCTCGCCCTTCGCCCACCATTCCTTCGAGTGAAACCCATTGCCGGAAAACAGCACCGCCAGCCGCACCGGCGCTTCACTGGCGGGCTTGACCCCAACATGCGGCGTGTCGCCCCAGACGGTGAGCGATTCCATCCACGGCAGCGCCATCGTGACGCCGACGCCACGGAGAAAAGTCCGGCGGCTAAATTGGTGTGTGCTCATAAAGTTCGGTGTTTGACGCTCTTGATGATGTTATTCTTCGTAAGCCATTTCGCGACCACGAATTTCGCGGAATTGTTTGCTTCGCACAATCGTCTCCACGGCGGCGCTGACGCGATAGTCATTCGCCTTGAGCTGCTTCTGCATTTCGCTGATCAACGGCGCGTCGGAAAGCTGCACCGCACGGCCGAGCGAGTAGCCAAGGAGCTTACGGCAGAATTGCTTTAGGAACGCATCGCGGCGTGTCGTGAGCAGGTAGTTGCGCAAGCCGTCGAGGCCGTCGAACTCCGAGCCATCGAGCACTTTCGCGTGCGTGTTGATCGCCCGGTCGCCGAGATCGCGTTCGCGGCTGCGGCCAATGGCGTCAAACTTCTCCAAGGCGAAACCAAACGCGTCGATGCGCGCGTGGCAGCCGGCGCAGCGTGGATCGGTGGTGTGTTTTTCCGTGAGTTGTCGCACGGTGAGTTTCTCGGTCGCTTCATCCTCGGGAAGTTGCGGCACGTCCTTCGGCGGGCGCGGCAGCTTCTCACCGAGCAAAACCTCGCTCACCCAGTTGCCGCGCAGGATCGGGCTGGTGCGCGACGCGCCGGATTGTTTTGCGAGCGTTGTGGCCTGGCCGAGGATGCCACCGCGCGTGAATTTCTTTACGCCGTCCACGCGCTGCCAGGCGTTGCTGCCGCTGAACTTCACGTTCGTGATGCCATAATGCTTCGCGAGGTCGGCGTTCAGAAAAGTGTAATCGGCGTCGAGGATGTTTAGCACCGAGCCGTCGTTCTGGAAAAGGTCGGTGAAGAAACGAATCGTCTCCTCGTACATCGCGCCGCGCAGGGCCGTGAAAGTCGGGAAGTGCCGCTCGCTCTTCTCGCCCAGTTCGTCGAAGTCGTAGATGTGCAGCCAGGCGCAAGCGAACTCAGTCGCGAGCCGGCGCGTGCGGGCGTCCTTGAGCAGACGGCGCGTTTGCGCGGCCAGGACGTCGGGCTTGCGGAGCTTGCCGCTGGCAGCGACGGCGCGCAGTTCGGCATCCGGCGCGGAGGACCAGAGGAAATAACTCAGGCGTGTAGCGAGTTCCCATTCGTTGACTGGCCCCGGTTTGTCGCCCGGCCCCGGCTTCTCGGCGCGATAAAGAAACGCAGGCGCCACGAGCACGCGCGCGAGCGTGAGACGAATGGCTTCATCATGCGGCAGCTCCCGCTCGCGCAACCGGAGATATAGCCCGCGTAACTCCTCCTTCTCCGCGTCGGTGAGCGGCCGACGATACGCGTCATCGGCGAAATTCAACACCGAGTCGACATGCTTGGTCTGCGTGTCCACAAGACGCTGTCGGAACGCGGCGGCGCGTTGTTTGATCGGTTCACGCATCGGTTCGAAAACGCTGGGGTCGGCGTCCTGCGTGGCGTATTGCCAGAGCTGCTCGAAGACATCGACGAGCGTGAGCGCGTCCTGCGCGACGTAGTGCAACTCAACCCAGAGCCGGTCGAGCCGCGCGGCCTGCGCGTCGTCGAGCATGAGCCGTTTGAAGTGCTCGTCTTCGCGGTAGAAAAGAGTGAGCGTCACGACTTCATCTACAGGCACGATCTTCGTGTAGCACAGCGCGGCGGGGAAAATCCGGCGGAACTCTTCGAAGGCACCGTCGATACGTTTGCGCGCCGCGCTCCCGTCGTTCACTACGATGGGCGTGTTGTGCGACGTGATGCGGTTGTTGGAATACCACGGGCCTTCGCCATCGGCGGTCTTGGCTTCAATGGTGAGCAGACCGGAACCGGCCGACGGTTTGTTGGTCAGCAATTGCAACTGAACGCTGCCCTCCGCGCCAGTCGTCTTGTCGAGTACACCGGTGGTGATGAATTCGTATCCGGCGACCAGATCGACGGGCAGGTGAATCTCGATGACCGCTGGCGCTTGCACATAAAGACTGTCGCGATCGCCAGCAGCGCCGTTGGACCGTTTGCCGAATTGCACGGGGTCAAGGCCGATGCTGTTTTGGAGGTGCCTGCCCGTCCCGGGCATTGTGGTTGGTGAATCCAAACGTGATTTTTCGCTCTCCCGCTCTTTGCCGATCGGCGAGGATGCTGGTTGGTTGCGCCCAAGACGGGCGCGTTCCCCGAACATTCCGCTAAAGAGTGGGCCGCCGAGCGAAGTCAGTTGGCGATGCAACGTCGCATCGGGGGAATCCTTCTTTGCCGATGCAACGGAGGTCAGCAAGGTTTGCACTTCACCCGCCAGCTTTGTCTTCTCTTCAGCGCTCCCGCTCACCTGCCACTTTGCCAACAACGAGCCGGCGGGAATCACCGGACCGAGAGTGCCGCCTTTGTCCGGCTCAGTGTAGAAATGCCAGACGCCTTCGTTGCCGAAGCGATCCGCGTGCGGATTACCTGCGAGCACGTTTGGAGAAACGTCTTTGGCCAAATCCCATTCGCGTCCGCCTTCTCCAGAGTTCGTCAGCGTGAGATCCACGGCCGTGAGATCGCAGGAATGATTCGCGTCACGCGGGCCGATGAGGAGAGAAATCACGTCGCCGGTCTGCACGGC
>DATHEW010000306.1:0-3843 GCA_035318425.1 Candidatus Acidiferrum sp.
GCGCACACGTTTCTCGCGGAGAAACTCGCGGGAGCTGATGTGCTGCGAGAGAAGATCGCGGATGTGACCTTGGGCGACCTTCGTGGCGCGGCGCGCTGAGGACAGCTCGCCCTACCACCCTTCAGAAGCTTTTCTCGATGAATTCGCGGATCACGCTGATCTCTTCGTCGATGATCGTATGCGGCTTGTTGAACTCACGCCACTCGATCGCGATGCCGCCGGCGCGAAGTTCGTCCATCTGAATCTTCACTTTTTCGAACGGGATGAGTGGGTCTTGCCGGCCGTGCGTTACGAGGACGCGCTGTTCCTTTACGACAGCGGAGGCTTCTTGCAGCAGCGCAGCCGAGTCGAGCACGTAGCCGCTGATGCCAACGAGCGCAGCGAACTTGTGCGGGTAGCGCAGCCCGGTTTCGAGCGTCATCAAGCAGCCTTGGGAGAAGCCGGAGAGGATCGTGTGCTCCGTCGCGAAACCGGAATCGCGTTGAGCGTCCAGCAATGACCGAAGCAGTAATGTGCTGCGCTGCACGCCACTCGCTGCATCTCCCTCGATCTCGTACCAGGAGAAGCCGCCGTAGTAAGGATCAGGCGCATTGACGAGCAGGTAGTTCAGCCACGGCAGTCGAAACATCTGCGGCATCCAACCGTAACCGGCCATGCTGTCGCCGAGACCGTGCAGCACGATCATGAGGCGGAGTGAGCCGCGTTCCTCGGCGGGGATGAATTTCGTTTCCAACATAACGCGCCAACGTTGGCGTCAGTCGAACTGCGAGTAAAGACGCGCGCGAAATATCAACTGCGCGGACGCACTTTGGAGTGCTGCGACACGTCGCAGCTTTCGGCATCGCGACTTGTCGCGATGCGCGTTGACGAAAAGTCGCCCGCGCAAAAAAGCGGTGACAAGTCACCGCATTCCAAGCCGTCTTACCGTTCGACGACTTTGATTTCCACGTCGCCGCGCAGCCAGTCGGCCAGCAACCCGATTTGCTCTCGCGTGAGAATCTTTTCCTCACCGAAAGATGGCATGCGGTCGTTGCGTCTTCCGTAGAATCGCGGGTGCTTCGGATCGGAGATGATTGCCATGAGCCATTCGCGCGAGGCGTAGCCGGTCAGGTCGGGCGCAGTGGCAGCGTCATCTTCCTTACGGAACTGATGACACTCGATGCAGCGCATCGCTTCGTTGCGGATGGCGATGCGGCCGGTCTCGATCAAGGCTTTGTCGTTCGCATCCAGTGAGCGCTGCGTGGGGAGCGCGGCTTCCGCTGAAACGGCAGCGATCACTGCGCGCAATTGCTCCTTCTGTGCGGCATTGAACTCGGCCACATCTTTCTGAACGAACTTCACCATCTTCGTGTTCGCGAAGCGCGTGCTGCCGTAGAAGTTCGACGTGGCGATGTGTTTCGGATCGAGGAATGCCGCGAGCCATTCACGCGAGCCCACGCCCTTCAACTCGGGAGCGGTTTGGCCGTCGGTCGACTTATTGCCCATGCCGTCGTGGCCGTCGTAGCGATGGCAACTCGCGCAGTTTTTCGCAAAGAGCTTTGGACCTTCGAGCAATGGATCGCGCCGCATCAGAGCAACGGCGCCTTCCTGCGGAATTCCATTAGCCAGAGCGAGGTGGCGCAGGCGTTCGGATTCGTGCTCGGCTTGTTTTACGGAAGCGGCGAACTCGGGTTTGCCGCGATCTTCCGCGAAACTGAGGTAGGTAAGTAAACCGGCTCCCGCAAACAGTGCCGCGAGGAAGCCGAGATTGAAGCGATGGCCGAGCTTCCATTTCCCGATGAACGGCATTGCTGCCAGAATGGTGATCGCGATGCTTGGAATGATGATGGCGCCGACCAGTTCGCCATTGTGTCCGAAGAGCTTCACCAGCCATTCCGCTTTCAGGAATTGGAAGAGAAACATGAAATACCATTCCGGCCGCGCGGCCGAATACGCCTCGGTGGGATCAGCGGGCGGGCCGAGGTGCGCGCCGGGCATGCCGTCGTCAAAGAGCCGCGGTTTCAACACGAAGAACAACACGACCGTCATCACCGCGAGACACGCGACGGCATCCATCAGCACCTGGTCCGGCCAGAATTTCGCGTCGGGCTTGCGCTTCGGCTCCTTGGCGTGAAGGCCGTGCTTGCGGAACAAATAAACGTGCAACGCGATGAAGAAGATCATCAGCCCCGGCAACACTCCCGCGTGAATGGCGAAGAAGCGCGTGAGTGTGAGATGCCCGTAATCATTGCCGCCGATGACGATCTTTTGCAGCGCCGGCCCGATGAACGGGGTCACGGCGATGATGTTCGTCGCGACCTTCGTGGCCCAATAACCTTTCTGGTCCCAAGGCAGGAGATAGCCGGTGAGCGAGAGACCGAGCACGCAGACGAGCAGCACCATGCCGAACAAATAATTCATCTCGCGCGGCGCTTTGTATGCGCCATCGATGACGACTTGCAGCAAGTGCAGCACGAGCAGAATGGTCATGGCCTGCGCGGTGAAATGATGAATGCCGCGCAGCAGCCAGCCGCCCCACATCTGGTTCTGGATGTAGAACACGCTTTCCCACGCGCCGTGCGAATTGGGGCTGTAAGCCATCCACAGGAAAATGCCGGTGATGACCTGCACGAAGAAAGTGAACGTGAGTGTGCTGCCCCACACGTAACGCCAGCGCGCGCCGCCGGGGACGTTTTCGTAAAGCGCTTCGTTCAGCAGTTGCTTGTAGCCGGTCCGTGAATCGAGCCACGCCAGCAGTGCTTCGGCCTTTTTCATGCGGGGATTTTGGCGGTCACACCGGCGCGGTAATTCTGAAACTTCACCCAGACTTCATTCGTATTCCGAATCTCAACCGTCAGTTCATCGAGGGCGCGAGGCGATGGGCTGTTCGGATCATTGATCGCACCGTCCAGTGAGAACGTGCTGTTGTGACAAGGGCAAAGGTAACTGTTCTTCGCCGCCGCATAATCGACGAAGCAACCGGCGTGCGGGCACACAACGTTCAGCGCCTGGACCGGTTTGCCTTTCACGCGCCGGAGATATACCGCACCGATCGGCGACGCCGCGGAGCGGTTCCACGCATCGACGTGGCTGGCCACGATGGGGAATTTACGAGGAATGCCGTCCTCTGGCAGTGACAGCAGTGTCGTGACCTGCACCACGGTTCCGGTCTGATCCACCTTGCGTCGGAGTGGATCGAGCAGCACGGCCAATCCCGCGCCAATCGGTCCGAGCATCGCAAGCGTACCCAGGAAACCAGCGGAAAACCTTTTCAGAAACCCTCTCCGGTCCGGAGGGGCATTCTTGCAATCGCAGTGACACTTTTCGTCCATGATCTCTTGGGCGCGGTGAACGCGTATTTGGACGCAGAGTTTCCAAGACGCATTCGCAAAAGCAAAGCCTTCATTGCCGGGCGAACACCGTTCTTTGGCGAAATGGAAATGGCCACCGGAATTCCAGTTTGGAATTCGCTTTCGCATGCGAAAGTCGCGCCATGACAACCGAGCAAATCGTCGGGCTGGTGATCGCGCTGGTCATCATGTTCATCGGCTGCGCGGGCGCCGTGTTGCCGGGCATCCCGAGCACGCCGCTGGTGCTGATTGCCGCCATTGCGCATAAACTCTATTTCCGCGCGGATGGCGTCGGCTGGATCGTGATGACGATGTTTGTTGGCATCACCGAAGTGGCATTGTTGATGGATTATCTCGCCACGGTATATGGCGCGAAACGTTTCGGCGCGACGAAGAAGGGAATGGTCGGTGCCATCGTCGGCGGCCTGATCGGGTTGTTCTTCAACCTGCCTGGAATCATCCTTGGCCCGTTCATCGGAGCGACGCTGTTCGAGTTGCTCGGCAAGCGAAAGTT
>DATHEW010000307.1:0-4066 GCA_035318425.1 Candidatus Acidiferrum sp.
GAACAGGCCGAGCGCGAGATCGATAACTCACGCCGCGAGATTGAGCGATTGCAACACGAGCGCGACATCGTCAGCGCGCAAATCGCGGAGTTGCTATCGCAGAAGAACGCGATCGACACGGAAGTTTCACAGCGCGAAGAAAACCTGCGCGGTCAGCGTAGTCGTCTTACTTCATTGCAGCAGCAGCGCGGAGCGGTTGATGTGGAGTTGGCGCAGAAGAACATGAGTGTTCAGAACCTGCGCGAGAAGATTCAGACCAAGTATCAGATCAACCTGGAAGACATCCGCAGTGAGTGCATCAGCATCACTTACGCGGATGAAGGCCAGCCGAAAGTCGAGACACTCACGCCCGAGGAAATGGCCGCGAGCGGCGTCGGCACGGATTGGAATGCGATTGGCGATCAAGTGGGTACATTGCAGAAGCGCCTCGATGAAATCGGTCCGGTGAACCTTGTCGCGATCGAGGAATACGAGGAGACAGAGCAACGTCACACGTTCCTGAGCACGCAGTACGAAGATCTCGTCAAGGCTAAGGCTGAGTTGGCGGAAGTGATCAATCGCATCAACACGCAGACGAAGGAGATGTTCACGCAGACCTTCCTGCAAATCCGCGACAACTTTCGAAACTTGTTCGTGGAGATTTTTGGCGGCGGCAAGGCTGACCTGATCCTCACCGACGAGAACGACGTGCTCGAATCCGGCATCGATATCGTCGCGCGTCCTCCGGGCAAGCAGTTGCAAAGCATTTCACTGCTTTCCGGTGGTGAACAGACGATGACCGCAGTGGCGCTCCTCTTCTCGATCTATCAGGTGAAGCCGAGCCCGTTCTGCGTCCTCGACGAATTAGATGCGCCGCTGGACGAATCGAACATCAATCGTTTCATCCGTGTGTTGCAGCGTTTCCTCGAACACTCACAGTTCGTGATCATCACGCACAACAAGCGCACCATCGGCATGGCCGACGTGCTCTACGGCGTGACGATGCAGGAGCATGGCATCAGCAAGATTGTGAGTGTGAAGTTCCACAAGACGACTGAGCAGGCCAGCATCGGCACGACGACGGAGACAGGGAAAGCTCTAGTGCCGCCGCCACCAGGTCCCACCGTGGACGAAATGGAAGACGCGCCGCACACGCGAGAAGAGACGATGGAGGTCGCACCCTCGCAGTAGCGGGAAAGCGACCTCGGCTTTCACCAGTTCGCGCGGGCGCCCCAACCGCACGCCAACAGGCGAGGCGTCTGTTGGACTACAACGAGTCACGCTGCGCGGACGCGAATTTATTGCGACGACCAGAGGCTGATTGAAGTGGAGCGCGGGTCTGTGACCCGCAGCACCGCAGACGAGGCCGAAGCGCTGTGAGTTGCAGACTCGCGCTCCGAGGCCATTTCGCTCGGCTGCAAGACGTTCATTGGCGAAATCGTGGACAGCAAATGTTCCTCGGCGTGAGTCGCTACCGAAACTCTGGGTTTCTTGCGCGTGAGCAGCGGAAATGGTGAAGTCGGGGCGTGCGCATGAACGTTCACCTCGCCGCACTCGATCCGGGCCGCCCAAACTTCCTGTTCTGGGTATCGGTGTTCATCGCCGTCGGCGCCGCATGGGTGATCCTCTTTCGCCACCGCAAACGGTAGGCCGGAGTCGTGCGAAGGAAGCGAAGGAAGCGAAGGAAGCGAAGGGACGCGAAGAACGACCTGCATCATCCTTCGCGAGACTTCGCTTCCTTCGCTCCTCGTTGCGAGAAACTCCGGCGCTTGTGCGTGGGCGCCGGGAGTGGTGAAGTCAGCGGGATGAAGCGGGCTCTGAGGAATGAAACGTAAATGGCTTCTAACTGCTGCGGCGCTTTTACTGGTGAGCGTTCTCTCCGTCCTTTTTCTGCATGAGCCGAATGAGCCGTATGAAGTTTGGTTCGCGGGGTATCGAACAAACGGCGTTGCTCGTTTCGAATCAGTTAATAACTCATCGCTGATATTCGGGATGGGAAACCTTCGGGTGGGAAGTAATCCCGAGACGAAGCTCGCCCCATTTGGATATCAGTACGTTTCCGAGCCAGGTAACGTGGGTTTCCATTTGTTAGCTGCTCCCGTTACGAATGAGGCGTGGACTGCGACGATCACGTACCATGGCTACCCGCGTTGGCGCGGGAAGCTGCGTCGATTGGTGCGCAATGTTGGGCTTACGATCAATAGCTCACCCGTGATAACCGGCAGTGTGACTGTGTACGTTCCGCCTTGGACCGGCCCAATTTCGCCCGCGCGACCGTGATTTTGGCTTGCACTGTCCACAGTTTGTATTTGTCCCCTGTTGCACCTTGCCGCTTAACTCACCGCCCTGAATGAAACAGAAAGCTTACGCGCGCGCAGGCGTAGACATCGACCTCGGCAATAAGGTCAAGGCCACGCTCCCCCAGTTGCTCGCCTCCACGCATCGGCGCGAGGTGCTCGGCAAGGTCGGCGGGTTCGGCGGGCTCTTCGCGTTGGATGTGAAGAAGTATCGCCAGCCCGTGCTCGTCTCCAGCGCGGATGGCGTGGGCACGAAGTTGAAGATCGCCTTCGCCATGGGTCGCCACGACACCATCGGGCAGGACCTGGTGAATCATTGCGTGGATGACATCGCGGTGCTGGGCGCAGAGCCGTTGTTCTTCTTGGATTATCTGGGCACGGGGAAGTTGGAACCCAAGGTGTTCACGGAGATCGTGGAGGGTTTTGCCAAGGGTTGTCGGGAAAACAATTGCTCACTCATCGGCGGTGAGACGGCGCAGATGCCGGGCTTTTATCAGCCGGGCGAATACGACGTGAGCGGCACGATCGTGGGTGTGGTGGAGAAGTCGCGCATGCTCAACGGCCAGAAGTCGGTGCGGGTGGGCGATGCGGTGATCGGCATGGCGTCGAGCGGCTTGCACACGAATGGGTATTCGCTGGCGCGGAAGATTTTCTTCGAGCAGTTGAAGCTGAAGCCGACGAGTCGCGTGACGGAGTTGGGGAACACCATTGGCGATGAGTTGTTGAAGGTGCATGTGAGTTACGGGCGCGTGGTGCAGGACTTGTTGACGAAGTTCAACAAGGCGCCCGCAGGCGGCGCGGTCCATGGCTTCGCGCACATCACAGGCGGCGGGTTCATTGATAACATCCCGCGCGTGCTGCCGAAGAAGTGCGACGTGGTGATCCGCAAAGGGACGTGGGAGGAGTTGCCGATCTTCCGGATGATCCGCGAGAAGGGCGGGGTGCCGGAGGAGGAATTGTATCAGGTGTTCAACATGGGCATCGGCATGGTGGCGATTGTGTCGGGTGAAAAGGCGGATGAGGTGCTACGGTTTATTCGCGCGCGGAAGCACCATGCATGGATCATCGGCGAGGTGGTGAAGGGCAAAGGCGAGTCGCGCGTGGAGTGAGGAGGGATTGGCAAGGATTAACAGATTTAACAGGATGAGAGGCCGGTCGAGGAGTGGATCGCGCCACAGTTTTTTTCTGAATCCTGTTAATCCTGTTAATCCTGTCTCTCAACATCATGGCTGAACAAAAGAATCCAGACAGCACGCTTTTCCGCATTGCAGGAGTCGGCGCGGCGCTGGCTTTCGGCGCCATGGTGGCGAGTCTTTTCGCGCTGCGTTCGACGTCGGCTGGGTTGGCGTTCGAAGTTAACGTGCTGGCGGTGGTTGCGTTTCTCGCTTCGGCGGCGGTGGCGTGGTTTTACTGGCGGTTGGTCGCGCGCATGGCGGAGAACAAATCGCCGGAGCAGTGGAAAAAGAAGTTCGTGTCGTTCTCCGTCGCGTTATTGGCCGTGGGCGTAATTGCGTTTGCCTATCCACTCAGATTCATCCCGCCCGATAAGCGTGCGGACGTGTTCATCGGCCTCGCGCTCGCGATCGGCGTTTTGACGGGGGTGGGGTTCGTGATGTGGCAGGTAATCAAATTTCTCAACGCCGATCAAAAGCGCGCTGAAGACGAGGAGGGAAAATAGGAGGAAGTCGAGGCAACGAGACTCACTCTTTTCTCTGGCTCACCTTTTTGAAATACAGAACTCAGAGTCTCCTCACGTCCACTCCTGATGTGCCGAAAATTTTTCAAAAAGC
>DATHEW010000308.1:0-2659 GCA_035318425.1 Candidatus Acidiferrum sp.
CTCGGCTGTAACAACTTCGAGGTCATCGATCTCGGCGTGATGGTTCCTTGCGATAAAATTCTGGAGATCGCGAAGAAGGAAAATGTCGATGTGATCGGCCTGAGCGGATTGATCACGCCATCACTGGACGAGATGCAACACGTCGCGCGCGAGATGGAACGGCAGGGATTCAAAGTTCCCTTGCTTATCGGCGGCGCGACGACCAGCAAGGCCCACACAGCCGTGAAGATTGCGCCGCATTATAGCGAGCCTGTCGTGCATGTGCTCGACGCGAGCCGCGCAGTCCCCGTTGTGAGCAGCTTAATCAGCCGCGAGAACAAGCCGCAGTTCGTTGCGAAACTGCGTGCGGAATACGATCGTGTGCGAGTGACTCACAGCGCTCAAACGGTGAAACTCATCTCGATCGAGGAAGCGCGCGCGAATGCGCCGAAACTCAACTACGACGATTTGCCGCAGCCGGAGTTCACGGGCGCGCGGATGGTGGATGACGTATCACTCACCGATCTCGTTCCGTTCATCGACTGGTCCCCGTTCTTTCACACGTGGGAATTGCGCGGGCGTTATCCGTCCATTCTCCAGCACGAGAAGCACGGTGACGAGGCGCGCAAGCTGTTCGCGGATGCACAGGAACTGTTGGATCGCATCGTTTCGAAGAAGCTCATTCAGGCGCGCGGTGTTTATGGATTCTTTCCCGCCAATCGCATCGGCGATGACGTGGAGCTTTACACCGACGCAACGCGCACGCAGCGCCTGACGAAGTTTCATTTCCTCCGCCAGCAGATCGACAAGATGGATGGTTCGCCTAACCGGTGTCTCGCCGATTTCATCGCGCCGAAAGATGGATCCGATTTCATCGGCGGCTTCGCAGTCACGAGTGGACACGGTCTCGACGAAGTGGTGAAACAATTCAAGGCCGAGCACGATGATTACAATGCCATCATGGCCGAAGCGTTGGCGGATCGATTGGCGGAAGCGTTCGCAGAGTTCCTGCACAAACGTGTCCGCGACCAGTGGGGCTTTGGGCGCGCGGAGAATCTCACGGGAGAGCAACTCATCGAAGAAGAGTATCGCGGCATCCGTCCCGCGGCTGGTTATCCCGCCTGTCCCGATCACACGGAGAAACAAACTCTCTGGCAACTCCTCGATGTGGAGCGCACCGCCGGAATGAAGCTCACGGAGAGTTACGCCATGTGGCCGGGATCCAGTGTGAGCGGTCTCTACTTCGCGCATCCAGAGTCGAAGTACTTCGCAGTGGGCAAACTTGGCCGTGACCAGATGATCGATTACCACGTGCGCAAGAGCCTGCCGCTGGAGGAAATCGAGAGGTGGCTCGGCCCCTGGCTGAATTACAATCCCAGCGAGCGCTCGATGGCGGTCAACACCACCGGCGTGTGCGCTTGCGGCGCGCCGCATTGACGCTGTGTCAGCGGCATAACACTGGCGGAATGATCTTCCGCCTCCTCGCGATAACCTGCCTTGCTTCCGCGCTGATCAGTTCGCTTAACGCGGCTACCATTGTGCCGGGCGGAGTTCTTCCGGGACAGACCGTTTGGACGGAGTCGAATAGCCCTTATATCGTTCAAAGCAATGTCACGATCGCGGGGTCAGCAGAGTTGCACATCAGAGTTGCACATTGAGGCAGGAGCCGAAGTGCATTTCTCATCGCCCAGCGGGGCCAATACAAACCTCTACCAACTGCGAATCGCGCGCGGCCGTTTGGTTGTGAGTGGCACGAAGAGCAAACTAGTGATCTTTCGCGCCGAGTCAAACTTCGTGGCGGAATCTCCTTAGCGACCGCCCGTTGTGCCGCCTGTTCCACTGGGGCGAGTCGGAGGAATTCCCGTTCCGGCGCCCGTTCCGATTCGGCCACTGCCGTTACCTACACCGCCAACACCAGTACCGCCGATTCCTGTGCCGTTATTTTCCGTGCCCATACCGGGACCGACGCCCGTGCGGGGCGTGCTGAAGCCTCTATTTGTTCCCAAACCCGGTACCACTCCCGGACGCACACCAGTCCCAAGGCCACCTAAGCCCGCGCCGCCACCAACGCCCGTTCCTGCTGGCGGACCTTGTACTCCGGGCGTGCCGCCAATGGTTCCAGGCACGACGCTTGGATTTACCGTCGTTCCATTCAAAGCGCCTCCCACGGCACCGCCGCTTCCGAGCGCGGGACCGGAACCGGTGATGGGACCAAGACGGTTGGTGTTGGTGAAAGTCATTAATGACGATGAACCGATACCGGGGGCAGGAGCGCCGCCGCTGACAATTACATTTCCAGCCGATGGACTCGGCTGGCCGCCACCACTGACGGTAACCTTGGAATCCTGGGCACCAACAATGCCGCTCGCGCCGAGCAACAGCGGCAACGAGCAAAGCTTCATGAATTCAAATTTGTTCATATTCCAATCCTCCGCGAATGTGTCTCCCCACGCGCCCTTACCCTTCGTTCCCCAATGACACGGTAAGACTTGCTGAGCTTCGCGCCATGGGGCGCGAAGAGGGAGTTCGGATGGGAGAAACTCCCATGCATGGCCCGCTCGTCTCGGAGTCGCTTTCGTTTCGCGCTAGGTTCAGGGTTAAGACGTGACTATTCAGTCAGACAAAGGCGTTTCACGCAAAGGCCGCGAAGGCCGGGTGGAGGATGTTACTTCTTCGACCA
>DATHEW010000309.1:0-12433 GCA_035318425.1 Candidatus Acidiferrum sp.
ACCGCTCTTCTCCACGAAAATTTTCCGCTTCAATGCGCGATCAATGATTTCGATGTTGGAAGTCGTGTCGAGGTACGTGCGGTCCACTTCGGACGACACCGCGATTTCATCCGCGTTATCTGTCTTCTGCGCGTAGCCATCCGCCTTGTCGAGATACGTCGTACCCTTGAGCCCACGCACCGTGGTCTGAGCAATGTCGCCGAGGGTAAAATAGGTGTGCAGGCAATCATCGAAGCTGAACTGCTGATCGCGCGACGTGTTGGTGACGATCAACTCCATCGTCAACTTGTCGGTCACAGTCACGACGTAGTTCGCGGAGAATTGCGACCACATTCCCGCTCCCGCCACTTCCGGCAGACTGAAGCGCAGGCTCGCGCCGCCTTCTGGCAACGCGACCGTTTCGTGAAGATTCCAATCGGTGAGCCGTGCGAATCCGTGCATCGGTTCGCCTTCACGCGAGCCGAACCACGGAAAAATCACCGGCACGCCACCGCGGATCGCCTGGTTCGAAGCGAAGCGGCTGCACTGGGAAAGAAACAGAATGGGAGGCTGATGGTTCAGCCGGAAATCCGTGATGTGCGCACCGTGGAGGTAAATCTCCGCGTAGCTCCAATCGCTCTTCACTTCGATCTTCGGCAGGTCGCCGTTACCTTCGAGCAACGTCACACGACCTGGGATTTCAAACCTCCGCCATGAGTGGATCGTGTTCCCGTTTGGCATACGCTGCGCGGAGTTTATCGGCGAGACACAGCGCGCCCAAGCAATTTTTCTTTGCGCGCCAATTCGCGGCCCTTAGCGTCCGCGGACTATGGCAGCCCACAACTACAAGTTTTGCTTCGGCCCCTGGAACATCAGCGAAGGACAAGACCCGTACGGACCCACCACGCGTCGCGCGCAAACCTTCGATTGGAAACTCGGCCAACTGAAGAAGCACGGCTTCGAAGCCATGATGTTCCACGACGACGACGCTGTGCCGGACATCGACAACAAATCCGACGCGCAAATCCGCAAAGAAGCGAAGGAACTCAAGAAGCACCTCGACGACATGGGCATCATCGCCGAAATGGTCGCGCCGCGTCTGTGGTTCGCGCCGCAGACGATTGACGGTGGTTATACGAGCAATGATCCCAAGCATCGTCAGTACGCCATAGACCGTTCGCTGCGTACCATCGACATCGCGAAAATTCTCGGCACCGATTTGATCGTGCTTTGGCTGGCGCGCGAAGGCGCTTACATCCGCGAGTCGAAAAACACTCGAAAGTGCGTGGACCAACTTGTCACGGCGTTCGACAAGATGCTGGCTCACGATAAGAAGGCGCGCCTCGCCATTGAGCCCAAGCCCAACGAACCGATGGACCACGCATATCTCCCCACCATCGGCCACGCTCTCGCCGTCGCGCAGCTCACGACTGACCCGAAGCGCGTCGGTTGTTTGATCGAAAGCGCGCACGCGATTCTTGCGGGGCTTGATCCCGCGGACGAAATCGATTTCGCATCCGCTTTTGGAAAACTTTGGTCGCTGCACCTGAACGATCAGAACGGATTGAAGTACGACCAGGACCGCCCGTTCGGCTGCACGAACTTGCGCAGCGCTTTCGACCAGGTGCGCTCACTCGAACGCAACGGCTACGGCAAGCGCGGCGAGTATGTGTGCTTCGATGTCCATCCGTTCCGCACTACGAAGGAAGAGCACTGGATGGATCATCTCGTGAATTCGCGGACCACGTTCCTGAAGCTCGTGGAAAAGGTGCGCAGCTTCGACGAGAAGAAGGCGCAGGCCCTCGTGGCCGACCGCAACTATCAGGCGCTGGACCAAATGGTGATCGAGCATCTGATGGGGAAGTGAGTGATTCTGCCGCAACCATGCGGCTCAAGAGAGTGCCTCACGCAAAGTCTGAAAAGGCCGCGAAGGAACGAAGCGTTGCTCCAAAACAACTCACCGAACCGTGGGACCGTCGTTCGGCTGATAAATGCATCTGCGGCCCATCCTTCGCAGCCTTTGCGTGAGGAGTCTTCCGCATAAGTCCGGCTCAGCCGTCTGTCTGACGGGCGTTCACCCTGTTCCACACCGGCACTTCCACCGGAATGGTTTTTCAGCACTTCACCCGATGGTCGCGGAACACGCTGCTGACTACGTTGGTCGCGTCATGAATTGAAGACGGTTCATTCGAACCGAAGGAGACTTGGAGACATGACGAGGTCGTAACAGGAAGGGCATCGGGGGTTGCTTGAGTTACGATGACACGCCGGGTGGGCGCCCGCTCACCCGGCGTTTTTCTTTTCGCAAGCCTGTTGCCAGCCGGAGTCGTGACTGATCTCATCGCGTCGAACGCATCCACCAACTCATCTATGCACCACGGCAAAGTTTCCAAAGAGATCGCCTCGGGCCTGCTCGCGCTACAGGCGCGCATCAAGGCAGCGAACATTCCTCCGTCCAAGCTCGACGAGACAATCAACATCGCGACGTGGAACATCCGGGAGTTCGGCAAAAAGAAGCGTGATGACGCATCAATCCATTACATCGCGGAAATCCTGGGACAGTTTGACCTGATCGGACTCGTTGAGTTGCGCGACAATCTGGAAGATCTTGGATGCGTGTTGAAAATCCTTGGGCCGTACTGGCGCGCGGTTTACTCCGACATGATTCCAGACGCAGGCGGCAACCGGGAACGCGTCGCGTACCTCTATGACAAACGCGCCGTCGTGTTCAACGGACTCGCGGCCGAAGCGAACGAGCCTCGCAAGAAAAAGGGCCTGGAGTATCTGCCCGAGAAATCGTTCTGGCGCTCGCCTTACGTCGCGTCATTTCGCTCCGGCAATTTCGACTTCATCGTGCTCACCACGCACATTCGCTGGGGCGATAGTGACGCCGGACGCACGGAAGAACTCGGACTGCTCGCCGATTGGGTGGAAGGAAAACGTCGCGACAAATACAGTGAAGACCAGGACATGATCGTGATGGGCGATTTCAACATTCCGTCGCGCACGGACGAAATGTTCAAAGCGATCACAAAGCATGGCCTCCAGATTCCGAATGCGTTAATGGGAGAAGAACACGGCAGCAACCTGGAGAAGGACAAGCGCTACGATCAGATTCTGCACTACGCGAACTATCCCACGACCTTCACCAACGCGGGCGGCGTACTCGACTTCTACGTGAGCAAGGACCACATCAAGGAACTTTATCCCGCCACGATGACCAAGAGCGCGTTCACGTATCAGATGTCCGATCACCTGCCGCTCTGGATGCAGATGAGAACGGACATCGATGGTCAGCGGCTCGAGCAGATCGTGCGCGGATGAAGAAAGGGAAGGTCGCCACAACACCGCGCAGCCGATGCTCAAGGTGCTTGAAGAACCCGATACTCGCCCTGACGCATGGCCTCTGCGTTGAGGCGGATACACGGCCAATGCTGTTCCAGCGTCGGACGATGGTTGGTCCAGAGTTCCAGGATGGCTATTTTTCTGGCGGACAGATTCTGCTGATACCGGAGATTCTTGTCACAGATGATCATGAGAAAAAAGCCGGCATCCTCGGCCGCTTGGAGCAAGGCACCGTTTTCAAACTCACCCCACCCCATCTTCACTGCTGTGTGAACTTCATGACCGGGTAGAGCCTCGCGAACCTGCACCGGCGTGCAGACGTCCAAAAGAATCTTCATCGACCGAGTTCCGCGGCGACTCGTTCCCAGCCGTAACGCAAAACTGCCTTCGCCTGTTCACGTGTGACTCCCTCGAAGGTCTCCAGGAAATAGTCGAGCGTCTGCCCGTCGGCGAGGTAATCAAACATGGTTTGTACCGGCAGACGCGTGCCGCGAAAAACCGGAGTGCCACCGAGGACGCCTCGTTTGGAAACCACCAAACCTCCGGCAGCGGTCTTGATTTCGGCTACGGCACTCATCCGCTCAAAAACTAATCGGCCAATCACGACGCGGCAAGCGTGTGCGTCAGGGTTTCGGTTCTACACACGCCACCCGTGGTTCTCGCGCACCTGGATCATGCTCGCGAGGATGTTATTCCACGTTTCCTGCTGCGTCATCACTGCGTTCGGAAACATGCAACCGTCCCAGCAGATGTGCTGGAATTTCTTCGTCACCTTGCCCTTGTCGTCACGCATCCAATAACCCGAGTCGCGCGGGATGTTCAGCTTGCCGTTTGGATCGGTCACGCGGCAGTGGCGGCCGGTCTTATCGTGCGTGCCGGAGCCGTGAACGGTCGCGTCGTTCTGCGCGACGTGGAAATCAATCGTCCACGGACGCAACGCCTTGGTCATCTTCGTCATGGCTTCGTGGAAGACGCCGGGCTCCCAGTTAAACTTCGCGGGGACGATGCGGTGCTTCGGCTCGTTGTAACCCAGCAGATACAAAAGCGTGTGCGCCATATCTGCCTGGAAACCGACGAGCTTCGGCTGGCCAACTTCCTCCAGCAAATCGAGCATCGCTTTCCATGAATGCATGCCCGCCCAGCAAATCTCGCCTTCCGCGGCGAGCTTCTCGCCGTGGTCTTTCGCGACCTTCGCCGCTTCCTTGAACGTCTTCGCGATCTTCTTCGTGTTGCCCTTCGGATCTTTTTCCCAATCGCCGACACCGCTCGCAGAGTCGATGCGCACGACGCCGTACGGACGCACGCCGAGTTGCCGCAACTTCTTCGCAATGCGGCAACCCTTCTTCACCTGCTCGACGAACTTCGCGCGATCCTCTTCGCCGCCCATGGCCGAGCCGCCACCCGTTGGTGGCCAGATCGGCGCGACGACGGAACCGATCGAGAGACCTTTCTTGCGAACCTTGTCCGCAAGACGTTTCAAATCGTCGTCGCTCGAATCAATATTCACGTGTGGCTCGAACAGGAAAATGTCCACGCCATCGAACTTCACACCGTTCACCTCGGCCTTGGCGGTCATGTCGAGCATGGTGTCGAGTTCGATGCAAGGTTCCGCGCCAGGCGAGCCTTTGCCGACGAGCCCAGGCCACATCGCGTTGTGAAGTTTGGGAAAGTTGTTGGCGGATTTCGATGCTTCGGTTGCTTTGGCCATATGCGTTTCCTTCGGAAATTTTGTGGGCGGCAAGCTAACTCCCGTGATTTTCGCCAAGCAACGGAAAACTGCTTCGCACGCGTCGGGCGAGACACCTCAGGAACAGAGTAAGTCATGCTCTTGAGGGGCTGCACCCCGGGCCACAGCGTCAAACCTCGATCCTCCATGAAAAAGCCGGCCACTCGCGTGGCCGGCTTCGCAATCTCTTGGACAACTGGTTACTTCGCCGGAGCGGGCGCCGGAGCGTCCTTGCCACCAGCAGCGGCTTCGCGCGCCTTCTTCATTTCAGCGCGGTACGCGGCCATGTCTTCCTTCGACAGGCTGTCGTCCTTGTTGATCTTGCCATCGTTGTTCTTGTCGTACTTTTTCAGCAACTCGGCTGACGGCGGCGCCTGCTTCGGGCGCTTCGGCTTCGCGTCATCGGCGGCTGAAACCGAGATCGCGACCATGGCGATGGCGAGCGTGAGGATGGTGAACTTCTTCATATATGTGTTTTGTTTGGACCGTTTTCAGTTGGCCCGCTACTGCATCAGCGCTTCAGACTCCTATTCATTTTCGATTGCGCCTGGACTTCCAGACAACCGTTCGAGGTCCAGCACTGAAATTCATGTCTTCGTGACGCTTCGGTCGACGGAACAGTTACAGCTAATTAGCAGATCCTCCGTCCGTGAACATCAATCACGGCGGTCACAATCTGTTCGACAGTGATGTTCTTCATGCAACGGAAATCTATCGGGCACTCGCGCAGGAAACATGGCGCACACGCCGCTTCTCCCATCAGCAGACGATTCACCGTACCTCCGGGCAAACCAGGCCCCGTGAGCTCCGGTGACGTGCTTCCGAAGGGAACGATGACTGGCGTGCCCAGGGCTGCAGCGACATGCATGGGTCCGGTATCGTTGGTCAACACCAACTCGCATGCTTTCATCACCGCGCACAGCTCGCGCAATGTCGTTTGACCAGCAAGGTTGCACACAGCTTCAACACCAATAGCGCGGCTGAGTTGTGCCTCGATACGTGCCGTGAGCTCGCGATCAGCGGGCCCGCCCAAAAGAATCCATGTGCATTGAGTGCTGCGGAATATGCGAATGGCCGCCTCGATGAAACGCTCCTCGGGCCACCGCTTTGCTGGACCGTATTCGGCGCCGGCGTTCAACCCGAACATAGAACGCGCGCCTGGGAGTCGAAACTTTTCCCGCACACTCGTGATCTCCCTCGCGTCCATGTGCAACAGCGGCGCGAGCGGCGACGGGTTGCATCCAATCGCACCAACCAGATGGAGGTAATGATGCACGTGATGTGCTGATGCGGGAAAGGTGTCGCGCACTGCGCCCGCGGCGATGCGCTCGCGAACTTCCGCTGGCGAGCGCTTGTGCATCAGCGTGATATTGGGTCGATCCGCGACGCGACGCGTGAGCATCCAATTGCGCAGCGGACGCGCATAGCCAACGCGTTCGGGAACGCGGCTGAGGAAAACTTCCAGTGCCGATCGCGGCGAGTTCGGGAACACGACGGCAAGGTCAAACTTCTCATCTCTCAACCATGTGGCGATGTTCAGCGGGCCGTCACCGCGGGAAGACATCAACACGCGATCAACGGCGGGGTGAGCCAGATACAGGGCCGCGAGCTTCTCGGGAGAAAGGACGGTGATCTCCGCGTCGCGAAAGTGTTCACGCAAGCGCAAGAGCGCCGGCGTGGTCATGACAGCATCGCCCAGCCAATTCACACCTCGCACGAGAATTTTGCCGGGCGGCTTCATGGTCATGCGATGCGCGTCAATGCTCCGGGCATTCGGCTCCTAACGAAAACAGATCTGGCGCACGCAATCGTGGAAGTCCTTCGCGCCAGTCAGGATCTTGATTTCGACACGCATGAAATACATCGGCAGATCACGGCGATCGAGCTTCGGGAAGCGCACGGCGTCCTTCTGCGTGGTGAGAATCGCCTCGGCCTGACGCTTCTTGCTGCGATTGATCACGTTCAGAACCTCCTGTTGGGTGAAGCGATGATGGTCGGCGAATCGTTTCGTGTACACGAGTTCAGCGCCGAGCTTCACCAGGCTCTGCTCGAAGCTTTCAGGCTGTGCAATGCCGCTGAGCGACGCAACCTTGCGCCCCTTCAGGAAATCCAGAGTCATGCGCTCGCCCGTAAACTCGTCCTCAAAATAGAGCGGGCTGTGAATGCATTCGATGATGCCAGCCGTCGGGTTGTGCTTCGCGATCCGCGCGCGCAAACCGGCCGTGTTGCCGTCGCTCTTCGTGAGAAAAATCGTGCTTGCCCGCGCAACGTGGCTGACCGGCTCGCGCAACACGCCGCGCGGAAGCAAATGATCGTTGCCAAATGGCGCCTGGCAATCCACCAGCACGATGTCTCGGCGACGGCCAGCGAGCCGCCAGTACTGGAATCCATCATCGAGCAGTAAGGTGTCGCAACCAAACTTCTCGATCGCGTAACGCCCGCTTTTCACGCGGTCTTTGTCCACGAGCACGATCACGTCTTTCAGGTTCGACGCGAGCATGTACGGTTCGTCACCGGCGGTTTCGGAATCGAGCAACAGCGATTTGCCGTCCGAAACAACGCGTGGCGGAGTGCGGTCTTCCCGGAACAGAATTTTATCGATGAGTCGCTTGCTCAACGGCGGTGGCTTTGAGCGATAGCCGCGCGAAAGGATCGCGACCACGCGTCCCTGTTGCTTCAACTCGCGCGCGAATTTTTCCACGACTGGCGTCTTGCCGGTCCCGCCGACGGTGAGATTGCCGATGGCGATCACCTGCACGCCGAGCGTCGAATCGCGAAGGATGCGGACGTTGTAAAGTAACCGACGCACCTTCACGGCCACGGCATAAACCTTCGAGAGCAGCAGCAGGCAGAAGCGTGCGATCGCGGCGCGTTTGCCACGCCGTTGGCCGCTGATGAGTTCGAGAACGACGGTCTCGACCGTTTCTGTCCAGTTGCGAATCCGCTCGCGCATCGAAGCGCAGAGTGTGGCAGTCGCGCAAATGCAGGGCAAGGGCGCGATGCGGCCGAGGGGTTAGGTCTGAATTGCGTGCTCTTTCACCACTGAAGTTTGGGCACACCGAATCTTACGTCGTTTCCTTCCGCGAGCAGACGGATGACAATTTTGAGCGTATTCATGTCAGGAACCGGTATCCCGCGAAGGAGCGAAGGCTACCAAGGGGAAAGCGTTGTTCAGCCTTCGCATACTTCGCTCCCTCGCGGGATTCATCCTCACTGGAATTGATCTGCGCACGCCGGAAGCCTGCGTTTGTCGACATCCCTGCACTCCCAACGCAAAACTCAAAAACGCTTTCCTTCCCCAGCGCCTTTCGCGCAAGCTGCGGCCCGTCAATCCGCTCGCAATCGCTGCGCGTGCGTGGGTGCCGAGCCGACATTTATGCCTTGGTATTACGCCGATAACGGCAAACAAACGGGTCCGGTCACGGACGAACAATTCCAATCCCTCCTTTCCACCGGCGCCGTGCGCGGCGACACGCTGGTGTGGCGCGATGGGATGGCGAACTGGCTGCCCTACAGTTCCGTGGCAACACCCGGCGACACACCCATCGCTGTCGCACCTCCGCTCGCGGGCAGCACTGGAGTGGTCTGCGCTGAATGCCGGCAAACGTTTCCGCCTGAGCAAACGATCCGTTTCGGGGATGCGTTCGTGTGTCCAAACTGCAAACCGATCTACGTCCAGAAGCTGCGCGAAGGCGCGCTCACCCCGGGTCCCGGTGAAGTTCGTTACGCTGGATTCTGGATTCGAGCCGTTGCGAAGTTCATCGACGCTTTGATTGTTGGCATTCCGACAATGCTTCTCTACTTCCTCATGGTGTTTGGATTCGGCATGGGCGGCGCGGCAGGCCTTGGTGGAAATCTAAATGCCGGGCCTGGCGCCGTTATGGCGATGATGGGCTTGCAACTGGGCATCCAGGCAATCGCGATCGCGCTCGGCGCCGCTTACAATATTTACTTCGTTACCAAACGTGCCGCTACACCGGGGAAAATGGCCGTGGGCTTACGCATCATCAACGCGGACGGAACCCGGATCGGCGCCGGAAAGGCAACGGGCCGGTATTTCGCCGAGATGCTTAGCGGTCTGACGTGTTACATCGGCTACATTATTGCCGGCTTCGACGAT
Source organism: Candidatus Acidiferrum sp. (assembly GCA_035318425.1). Lineage (GTDB taxonomy): Bacteria > Verrucomicrobiota > Verrucomicrobiia > Limisphaerales > SIBH01 > JANNGC01. The sequence continues at coordinate 9,171 of DATHEW010000309.1, forward strand.
CAGAAGCGCTCGCTCCACGATCACATCTGCAGCACGCGCGTCATTTATAAATGAGCGTCCTCGTCTGCACGAAATGCTTCACACCGCTGTCATCGAGCGTTGTCAATCTTGCGGAACCGATACCCTGCCCCGGCTGCCAGAGCCCATTGCGCGCCGAAGTTTTTCCCGCGTTCTTCCGCGACACCCAGCGTGGCAGCGCCGGTGAACTCGCGTTGCAGGAAGGACAGGCCACTTGCTTTTATCACCCGCAAAAAACGGCCCACGTTCCCTGTGACGCTTGCGGACGTTTCATCTGCGCGTTGTGCGATGTGGAGTTGCACGGCGAACACCTCTGCCCGTCTTGCGTGGAAGCCGGAAGACGCAAGGGAAAGATCGTGACGTTGGAAAGTAAACGCACGCTCCACGACAGCATCGCGCTGAGTCTGGCGATACTCCCTTATCTGGCGTGGCCGATCACGATTGCCACCGCGCCGGCGACGATTATCTACTCGATCGTCGCGTGGAAGAAGCCAGGGAGCCTCGCCGGTCGGAGCAAGGTTCGATTCATTATCGCCATCATCATCGCGGCGTTGACGATCATTGGCTGGGGCGTGGGAGCTTACTTTCTCATCTCATCGTTTCAGCGCACCCACCGATGAACGTCCCCGCATATAAGCGACTTCCCGGACGTGGCCGCACCTGGAGCGGCACCTCGCGGCTTTACCTTGGTGAAGATCACATCATGGCAGTGCAGTCAGTCGGCTACAGCGAATCGTACAAGCGATTTTTCTTCGCTGACATCCAGGCGTTCGTAGTGCGCAAGACTGCCATCGGCCAAATCTGGAACGGCGTGTGGGGTTTGATCGCCATCTTCTTCGCGCTGATTGCCATCGCAGTCGATGACACGATTGGGAGTTCCATTCTCGGCGGCATCGCTGGGTTTTTCGCAATCTGCGTTTTGATCAACACCGCCATGGGGCCGATGTGTACCTGCCACGTGAAAACCGCCGTACAAACCGAACGCCTCATCGGCACCAACCGAATGCGCACCGCAAAGAAGTTGCTCGATCGCGTCCGTCCGCTCATCGCCGCGGCACAAGGCGAGATGCCGCGCGAGCAACTAGCCCTCGTCTTTGATCGCACGCAAGGACTCGCGCCTGCCACGATCGATTCCGCGCCACCCGTTGCCGGTTGATGTCTTCACTCACGCACCAACGCTGCTTTCATCACTCGCTGCGCGAAGCCGTGGCGCGATGTCCCGAGTGTCGCCACTTCTATTGCCGCGAGTGCATCACCGAACACGACGACCGCGTCATCTGCGCCTCGTGCTTGCGGCGGCTTGCCGGGACTGAGACACAAAATAAATCTCGCGCGGCGTGGCTTTGGGCCGTCGTCCCATGCGCGCTCGGACTGGCCGTGGCATTTCTGTTTTTCTATTTCATCGGCGAAGGTCTGCTCCTGTTGCCCTCGAACTTTCACGAAGGCAATCTCTGGACGGACAACTGGCTGAACACGCCATGAAACGCCGCGACCCGCAATCCCGCGCCAGCGCACTGAATCTCCTGGATGAATCAGTGCATGTCCTGCGGACCGCGCCGCCGACCGCGCTGCTCGCTTACTTCGCCGGCACCGCGCCCTTCGTGCTCGCCCTGCTCTTCTTCTGGTCCGACATGAGCCGCAGCGCCTTCGCGGAAAATCATTTGGTCGGCGGGGCGCTGGGGCTCGCGTTACTCTTCACGTGGATGAAAGTCTGGCAATCGATCTTCGCGGGCATCGTGCGCACTCACGTAAGCCGCGAGGTGCAACCGCGCTGGACCTTATCGCGAGCGGCGCGTTTCGTGGCCCGGCAACTCGTCATCCAGCCGAGCGGATTATTCCTTCTGCCCGCGACGCTCATCGCGATGCTTCCGTTTGGATGGACGTTCGCGTTCTACCAGAACGTCACCGTGCTCGGCGCGCGCGGGGATGAGTCGCTGCGCCGTTTCATCAAACACAGCTGGCGTGAGGCAAAGTACGAGCCAATCCAGAATCACACCGTCATTTTCACACTGTTGTTCTTCGCGTTGATCGCGTTGGTGAATCTCGCCATCAGTGTTTTTCTGGTGCCACAGTTATTGAAGATGCTTCTCGGGATCGACACGCCATTCACGCTCAGCGCCGAGAGCGCGCTCAATACGACATTCGTCGCCGTGATCTTCGGGGTCACTTACCTGTGCGTCGATCCGCTGCTGAAGACAGTTTACGTCCTGCGTTGTTTCTACGGCGAGTCGCGACAAAGCGGGGAAGACTTGCGTGTGGGCTTGCGAAAATTTTCGACGGCCGGAGTCGAGATACTCGCCGCTGTGCTGTTGTTGATGGGAGTGTGTTCTGGAGTTGCGGGTGAAACGTCGCCCACGTCCAGTCCGGCGAAGACGATTAACCCGACGGAGTTGAACCAATCCATCGATGAAGTCCTGCGCAAACCGGAATACACGTGGCGCGGGCCGCGATTGAAATACGTCGAGCGCGAGGAACACGAACGTGAATGGAAATTCCTCAAACGCGTGGCCAAGTCGATTCAGAACGGTTTCGACTGGATGGGCCGCGTGTTGGAAAAGATTTTTGGCAATCGCGGGCCTACTGGCGGGCCGGGGGGCTTCTCACTCTTTTCCAAACAGGGCCTCGCTTATGCACTCATCATCGTCGTCGCCATCGCGATCGGCGCGTTGCTCTATTTCATCTGGCGCGTCCGCATCAAGAAGCGCGCTGCGGTCGCTGAAGCGCAGGTGGCCGTTCCGCCGCCCGATCTTGCCGATGACAATGTGACTGCCGAGCAATTGCCGGAGGATGGATGGCTGCGGCTTGGAATCGAGATGCTGGAACGTGGTGATCTGCGGCTGGCGTTGCGGGCGTTCTATCTCGCCAGCCTCGCGCACCTCGCCGAACGGAATCTCGTGACGCTCGCGAAGTTCAAGAGCAACCGAGATTACGAGCGCGAACTCCTGCGCCGCAGCCATGCGCTGCCGGAAGTCGCGCAATTGTTTTCCGAGAACGTCTTCACCTTCGACCGCGTCTGGTATGGCCTCCACGATGTCACTAGCGATTTGCTCCAGCGGTTTCGCGTGAACGTCGAGCGCATCAAGTCATGTTGAACCGACACGCCACATTGTTCATCGCGCTGATCGCGCTGGTGGCCGCGTTCGGATGGGGCGTAGTTTACCTGTTCAAGCTTCGCTTCGCTGGCGGTGATGTTTATCCCGAATACTCTTCTCTGCGCGCTGATCCGGTTGGGACCAAGGTTTATT
>DATHEW010000310.1:0-11735 GCA_035318425.1 Candidatus Acidiferrum sp.
GCCCCGCGTGTCATAGCGGCTGTCGTATTCGCGCACGTAAACGCGGTCTCCCGGATGCACGAATACGGTGCGATCCCCATAATGGTCGGTGTGGCCACGATAACGGGTGTAGTGATCACGATCCGATGCGCAGCCGGCGGCCAGGAACGCGATGGCGCCGCTTAATAGAATTATTAACTGCTTCATACTTTCCCTCCTTTGCTGGGGAAACGTAGCGCACGTTTTGTTTTCGTGCATCGGCGCGATTGGAGTTTTGTTTTGAGCCGTGGAGTCCGCGCAGTATTGTCGGGCCATGACACGGCAGCAGGTTTTGGATCTCTATTTCATGGAGGCGCGCGCCAAGCTGATCGACATCGCGGCGTTTCTCGATCGCGTGGAACGAGCCGGTGGCGAAGCGGATTTTCGCTTCCAGGCTTTTGAGAATGCGTTGAAGGAACTGGGCCGCGGCAACGCGCAACGGGCGAAAAACGTGTTGCTCTCACTCAGCGATCCCACCACCGAGCCGATTCCCGCAGCGACCACGAAAGCGGCAGCCGGAGCGTGGCCCCAAACTCTCTAAGCGATCATCCATAATGCGCTATATCGAACCACACGGGCACATGGTCAGTCGCACCACGGACGATTATGTGGACATGGTCACGGCCGGATGCGCGGCAGTTTGTGAGCCGGCGTTTTGGGCGGGCTTCGATCGCAGCTCGCCGCAAGGATTCTTCGATTACTTCAGCCAGCTCACGGAGCACGAGCCGAAGCGCGCCGCGAAATTCGGTCTGCCGCATTACGCGTGGCTTTGCATCAATCCGAAGGAATCCGAGGACGTGAAGCTGGCGCAGGAAGTCATCGCGCTGATCCCGCAATTCATCGATAAGCCGAATGTGCTTGGCATCGGCGAGATTGGATTGAACAAGAACTCACGCAATGAATTGAAGGTGCTCGAACTGCACGTGGATCTCGCCGCGCGACACGATCAATTGATTCTCGTCCACACACCGCATCTCGAAGACAAGCTGAAGGGCACGCGCTTGATCATCGATGTGTTGAAGAACGACAAACGCATCAAGCCCGAGCGCTGCATCATCGATCACGTGGAGGAACACACTATCGGCATGGTGTTGGATGCGGGATTCTGGGCGGGCATGACGCTTTATCCGGAATCCAAATGCACCGCCGCGCGCGCCATCGACATGATCGAATGCTACGGAGGCGAACGGGTGTGGATGAATAGCGCGTGCGATTGGGGCGTGAGCGTTCCACTGGCGGTTCCCTACGCGGCGTTGGAAGCACGCCGACGCGGCTATGGCGCTGAACGCATCGATCAGTTGGTCTTCAAGAATCCCGCGCAGTTCATGTCGCAGTCACCCAAATTCAAGGCGCCATAACCGAACGGTGGAACTCGCCGCACTGCGATAATTCTCCCGCCACCGTTGACACCTACCCATCACATATTCCAGTCTCGCGCCCGCATGTTCGTGAACCTGGCCATGGCAAATCTGCAACACGCGCTCAAAGCGCCGTGGTGCGTCGCCATGTGGTCGATTAACCCGGCCAAGCGCGCCATGGCGCGTCGGCGGAATTCGCGAACGAACTAGATCGAACATTCTTTCGCAAACCCGCCGCAGGTCGGCGGGTTTTCTGTTTCCCGCCCCTCTGGCAGTTCGCGTGAACTCGCATGAACAACATACAAACGACCCCACCGCCACGAACGCTGCTCATCGCGGCCTTCGCGGCCATCTACATCGTCTGGGGCTCGACGTATCTCGCCATCCGGGTCGTCGTCGAAACCTTGCCGCCCTTCCTTTCCGCAGGCGCGCGATTTCTTGTTGCCGGCGCCATGCTGCTTTTGCTGTTGCGCGCGCGAGGCACGCCCATGCCTTCGCGCGACCAATGGCGCGCCGCCACGGTGACCGGCGTTCTGTTGCTCCTGGGTGGAAATGGGCTTGTCGTTTGGGCGGAACAATCAATCTCGTCAGGCTTCACGGCGCTGCTTGTGGCGCTCGCTCCGGTCTGGTTCGCCCTGCTCGAATGGTTGCGGCCAAACGGAGTCCGACCTCGGACGAAAACTGTGGTCGGCATCATCATTGGTTTCATCGGCGTAGCCATGCTGGTGAATGCGCGCGGTTCGTCACAGGGACAAACTCACTGGCTGGGAATCCTCGCGGTCCTGCTCGCCGGGTTTTTGTGGGCGGCCGGATCGCTTTACTCAAAACACAAAAACTCAGGCGGTTCGCCGTGGATGAACGCCGCGGCGCAAATGCTTTGTGGAGGTGTCGCTCTTGCGCTCACGGGATTGTTGTTCGGTGAACCTTTCCGTACCGATTGGGCCGGCGTGAGCGGCAGGTCACTTGCGGCACTCGTGTATCTGATCGTGTTCGGTTCCTGGATCGGCTTCAGCGCTTACGTGTGGCTGCTCAAAGCGAGCACACCCGCACGCGTCTCCACCTATGCGTATGTGAATCCAGTCATCGCCGTTCTGCTTGGATGGGCAATGCTCGGTGAAACTCTCGATTGGCGGATGCTCTGGGGAGCGCTCGTGATCGTCGTCGGCGTGATCACAATCACCGTTCCTCAATCAGCGCTGGCGAATGTTTTCAATCGCATGAAATCCGCGCCAGCACGCGTGCGGTAGGAAATGGATCAACGGCTTTCGAACATTCCGGCGCTCGTGGGGCGTACTGTCAGATTGCCCCGTCCGCGGCGGCACGATTACTTTTCGGTGACGCACTGACGCGTCCATTCTAAGCTGCGCGGCATGGCCCAGCGTCCCGTCATCTTCGCAATTGTTTACGCGCGCCGCGTTTTGTTCGGCGCCGCACTGTTTGTTATTCCGGCTTTGATGTCTTTCGCTGAAGACGCGTTGCCCCAGGTGGAACGACTTAAGAGCAGCCCGGTGTTGCGTCATCTGAAACAGAACCCTATCAGCGGCGAAGCGAAGTCCGATGCCGAGCGCACCATCGCGCAGATCTATGTGCCGGAAGGGTTCAAGGTCGAGGTCATCGCGGCGGAACCGGATGTGCGGCAGCCCATTGCTTTCGCATGGGACGAGCGCGGGCGCATTTGGGTTGCCGAAGCATTCAGCTACCCGACGAAGCGCTCAGCCGGCGAAGGCCTGGATCGCATCATCATCCTGGCGGACGAGGATGGCGACGGACGTTTCGAGTCGCGCAAGGTGTTCGCCGAGAAATTGAACCTCGTCAGCGGACTGGAGATCGGGCACGGCGGCGTGTGGGTGGGTGCTGCGCCGGAACTGCTCTTCATTCCCGACCGCAATCGCGATGACAAACCCGATGGTCCGCCGGAAGTGTTGCTTGATGGCTTCGGTTTCCAAGACACACACGAGACGTTGAATAGTTTCCTTTGGGGACCGGATGGATGGCTCTATGGGATTCAGGGTGTGTTCAACACCGCGCGAATTGGCAGGCCGGGCGTGCCAGCGGAACGAAGGCCGGAGTTGCGCGCCGGCGTGTGGCGTTTTCATCCGGTGCGACGCGAGTTCGAGATTTTCGCGCATGGCGGCAGCAATCCGTGGGGACTCGACTACGACGAGCACGGCCAGCTTTTCATGACGCATTGCCGCAGCTACTGGGGCCGTGGACTCACGACGCATGTCATTCAAGGCGGACAATTCTGGAACCAGGTGAACGCGAATTACGCGCCGTTCATTATCGCCAATGCGCCGAAGGAATTTCCCGGTTTCCGCAATTTTCTGCTCGCGTCGGCGCGCTACGATCACGGTGCGGGCGGCGCGGGAGTTCGCGGCAGCGATGCGATATACGGCGGCCACTCGCACGTGGGAACGATGATTTATCTCGGCGACAACTGGCCCGACGAATATCGGGGGCGGCTCTTCACGCACAATCTCGGCGGTCACCAGATCAACCAGCAAATCAATGAGCCGCTGGGCTCGGGTTACAACACCGTTCACGCGGGACGCGACGTGCTCTTCTGCACCGATCCGAAGTATGTCGCCATTGATTTGCAGTACGGCCCGGACGGCGCGGTTTATTTCATCGACTGGTACGACCAGCAGCATTGCCACAATCCGAACACCGAGCGATGGGATCGCGGCAACGGTCGCGTGTATCGCATGCAATGGCAGGCTGACTACAAACCGGTGAAGACCGATCTCAGCGCTAAGAGCGACGCGGAATTAGTCGCATTGTTGTCGCACAAGAACGCGTGGTTCGGTCGCACGGCGCGGCGACTCTTGCATGAACGCGCGCAGTCGCAAACTGGCGTGGCGATCGCCGTTAAAAATGATCTGCGACGTACCATCGAGACATCGCCAGATGCGAGATTGCGTTTGGAATCCCTGTGGGCGCTGCACCTCGTGGGCGGTCTCACGGACGCGGTGATCACAAAGGCATTGGCAGACCAGGACCAGTTTGTCCGGGCGTGGGCCATTCATTTGGCAGCAGATGACGCGGAAGTCTCGGCGGCTCTCAGCGGACAATTAGTAGCCGCAGCAAAGAACGAACCTTCACCCGTCGTGCGTCGTTATCTCGCATCAGCAATCCAGCGCGTCCCGAGCGAAACCGCGTGGCGACTGATCGAAGGGCTATCTCAACGGGGCGAAGACAAGGACGACCGCAACCTTCCCTATTTGCTCTGGCACGGAGTCGCGACGCGGTGGCCGACGAACGATCTGGATCGGGCGTTCGCCGTGGCGCGCAAAACCGAATTGCCTCAGCTCGCCGATTGGATTTACTGGTTCGCCGCAACGCACGAGCGCGAATCGCTCGATCGCGTCGTCAACACGCTGGGCGGGCTCGATGGCGCGGCGTTACATCGACGGCTCGCAGGTCTATGGCTCGCGATGGAACCGCGCGCCAATGTTCCGATGCCTGCTGCGTGGAACTCAGCGGCGTCGCGGCTTTACGAATCAGACAACGTAGCCGTGCAACGGCTGGCCGAAAAACTCGCTGCGGGATTCGGCGACGCAAAATCATTTCCGCGACTTCGCACGCTGCTCGCCGACAGCAAACGGGACAAAGCTTCGCGGGAGCACGCGTTTGCCGTGTTGAGCCGAGCGCAGGACCGCGGCTCGCTTCCGGTGTTTCTCGCGCTGCTGGACGACAACAGTTTCCGTACACCGGCCATCAACGTGGCGGCGCGTTTCGATTCACCGGAAGTCGCCGCTGGATTGATCCAGCGCTTCAGCAGTTTCAACGCGAATGATCGCGCCGCTGCGCTCACTGCACTGACGAGCCGTCCATCGTTCGCGCTCCTGCTGCTCGACGCCGTTGGTGCCGGGAAATTGCCTCGCAACGAGCTCACTTCATTTCACGTGCGACAATTGACGACGCTGAAAAGTGCCGACGTGGACAAACGCGTCGCATCGATGTGGGGCCGCATCGGACAAACTCCGGTTGAGAAACAAAACCAGATCGCGAAGCTGGAAAAGACATTCAATGAAGCGCCGCTCTGGGCTTACAGCGGGAATGCGGGCCGGCAGCATTTCCAAAAACTTTGCGCGTCATGTCACAAGCTCGGCAACGAAGGCACGCAACTCGGACCCGAACTTACCGGTGCCGGCAAGCACGGGGTGCGCTACTTCCTCGAAAACGTCATCGATCCCGACGCGGTGATCGGCGCCGATTTCCAGATGACCACGATCGATACGAAGGACGACGAAACGCTTTCCGGATTGCTCGTGAAGGAGACGGCGAGCGCCGTCACGCTGCGCACAACGGTGGGCGAGACTGTTGTTCCGAAAGCCACGATCAAGACCCGTGGCACCAGCGAGAAGTCGTTGATGCCCGAGGGCCTGCTCGATTCGCTCGCGGAACGGGAGCAGATCGAGCTGCTAAAATTTCTGACGACGAACTGAGCAGCGCCCGCTTGTTCATTTGATGTGTCTGCCCTGGAACCTTTCGGCAAGTGCGTTGCCCCTCACGTGCGATCCTGTCATGAATTGCCGCCGTGAGTCAGGCGATGCCGGACAAGCCGATTACCCCAAAACACGCGTGGCAACCGTTGACACCTCGTGGTGTTGCGGCGTTCGCGCATGCATCCGGCACGCGCTTGTTCGTCATCCAATGTACCGTTGCCCTCATGGTGTCTGCCGCATGTCTTTGGTTTGTCACATCGCAGTGGTTTCCAGTCATCGCCGATGCGATTCAATCGCTACCCGGCCAAAGCGTGATCCAAAACAGCAGGTTGAACACCGGGACGAATGCGCCCCGGTTGCTGGCCGGAAATCGCAGGCTCGAGATCAGTCTTGATCCTCGCAAGGAGGGCGGCGTCAGCGGGGCCGCCGATGTGAGAGTGATCCTGACGGTGCGCTCGCTGCAGTTCTGCGGCGTCCTTGGGTGTGCCGTGTTGGAATACGAGCATGGCTACGTCATTACGTTGAGCCGAAGCGCATTGGCGCCTCGATGGGACGCTTGGCGCGAGCCGGTCGCCATTCTTTTTTCCATCGCACTGATCCTGCAACTGCTCGTCAATTGGTGGCTGTTGGGCACGATCGTCACTCCCATCGTGAAGTTGATCGCGTTTTTGACGGATCGCGAAGTGACGTGGGGTGGAAGCTGGCGCGTTGGCAACGCGGCGCTGTTGCCCGGCGCTTTCATCGTCGTGTTAGGCGTGGTTCTTTACGGACTGAATGCGATCGATCTGTTTCAGTTCGCTCTCTTCTATGCGCTGCATCTCGTCTGCGACATTGCGTTCGTCTGTACGAGTCCGTTTTTCCTTCCGAAGATCGGCGCGGCGGATCGCCTGAAGAATCCGTTCTCCACCAAGCCCGTGGAGAATCCCGCGGAACCAGGCGTGCCCCCCAAGGATTCCAACCCGTTCCGCTCTTAGCCGGAGCGATTCAGACCTCAACAAAAACAAACGAAGGAAACAAAGAGGCCCGAGGGGAAGTTCATTTCAGGATCAAGGCGTGCGGGCATCGCACGACGTCCGAATGTTCATCCACGACGCGAGGCGGGCACTTGTTCCGGCTTAGTGAACCGTCTGTCGGTAACGTCTCGTTGCGCCGTCAGAAGCGTTCGTTTAGCCTGCCCACCATGTCGCTTTTGCGGTGCTCCGTCCTGCTGATTTGTCTCGCGCTGGCGGGCTGCCATCGCAGCTCTCCGGGCGTGATGGATGAGGAGAAGGAGCCTTATTTCCTCGCGGCCAAAAAGCGCATTCAGGAACGCGACCCGCAGGGAGCAATCGAGTATTTCGAGAAAGCACTCGATGTGAATCCCCGCTCCGCTTCGGCGCACGCGGAGCTCGGGATGCTTTACGAAAAGCAGGACGCCGCTGACTTCGCGGCCGCGCTTTACCATTACAAACGTGCGGTGGACATTCGACCTGATCTGCAATCCGCCGAACTCATCAAGGCGCGTATGGAGGATTGCAAACGCGAGCTGGCGAAGTCCGTGGTGCAACTGCCCACCATGGAAATGCTCCAGCGGAAGATCGATGCCTTGACGATCGAGAATCAAAATCTTCGCACGCAGCTTCAATCAGCCTTTCAAGGCTATGGCGCTGGACGCACGACGAACTTCTCTCCACAGCCGGTCGCGCCGGTTCCTTCCAATCCGGTGTCGCGCGTGAATCCGCCGGCGAACACGGTGCGAAACGATGTCGTGCCGACGATTCGCGGCAACCCCGTGGTGCAACCGGGGCGTCCTTCTGGCCGCGCCCACGTGGTGATGAGTGGTGAAACGCTGGGAGCGATCGCGAGAAGATACAACGTTCGCCTGCCCGCGCTTCAGTCAGCAAATCCCACGGTGGATGCGCGGCGCTTGCGGCCCGGTCAAGTCCTCGTGATCCCATCAGCCCCGCAGTAGTTCATGCGCAAGCGCCTTACACTCGCCGCCGTCACCGTCTTCTGGTTGGTGATGATGACGCTGCTGTGGCGGAGTGAATCCGGTTTCGGAAAACCCATGGGCGCGAAGATTCCTCCGCAGCTCGTCTGGCACAAAATCTTGACGGCGCCCGATCCTTCCACATTGGAAATACGGCACGGCACGAACCGGATTGGCTATTGCCGCTGGCGCGCTGATGTAGGCCAGGAGCTCGCCACCGGGGCGGTGATGTTCGATGAGGCTGACCCCGTCGAAGGCATGGTAAGAAATCTCACGTCTTACACGCTCGATGTGGATGGCAACATTGCCGTTCCAGACGTGGCGCAGCGGGCGCGCTTCGTTTTCAATCTCACGTTTGACACGAACCGCGTGTGGAAACATTTCATGCTGCGCGTGACGCTGCGTCCCGACATTTATGAAATCTCGGCGAACTCCACACAAAAAGTCCTGCGCGTTTTCGTGGATGCCGGCGCGGACAAGTTCACCCGCGAAATTCCGTTCGCTGATCTGCAGGACCCGCGCAAAATCCTGCTCGAGTTCGGTGGTCCGGCGCTGCCGCTCATGTTCGGCATCATGGGCCCGCCGCCAGCAACCGACACCAATGCTGTTGCGACGCTGCCGATCAAATGGGAAGCGCAGAACGACGCGTTGATGCTGGGCGGTAACAGTATTCGCGCCTACCGCCTCAAGGCGACGTTGCTCGACCGCTACCGGGCGACATTTTACGTGAGCCCGGTCGGGGAAATTCTGCGAGTAGAATTGCCGCAGCGGGTTCATCTGATCAATGATGTCATCTCCGGATTGCGCCGTACGAATGATTGAACTGATCCATCTGGTAAAGCGTTTCGGTGATGTCGTGGCGGTGGACGACCTGAGCCTCACCGTCAATCGCGGCGAATTTTTTGTCGTGCTCGGCCCCAATGCCGCGGGCAAAACAACGACCATCAAAATTCTCTGCGGCCTTGTTAAGCCATCGGCGGGGATGGCGCGCGTGGCCGGCTTCGATGTGCAGACGCAGCCGCTCGAAGTGAAGCGGCGCATGGCGTACGTGCCGGATTTTCCATTCCTCTACGACAAGCTGACTCCGTGGGAATTCTTTCGCTTCATCGGCGAGTTGTTCCGCATGGACCTGACGAAAGTTCAGGCGAGCGCCCGCGAATTGATCGATCGATTCGGCCTGGGCGAGTTCGCCAACAAAACCATCGAAGGACTGTCGCACGGCACTCGACAGCGCGTCGCCATCGTGTCCGCGCTGCTGCACGACCCAGAAGTGTTCGTCATTGACGAGCCGATGGTTGGGCTTGATCCGCATCACGCCCGCGTGGTGAAAGACGTTTTGAAAGAACGCTCCGTGCAAGGCATGACGGTCTTCCTCTCCACGCATCAACTCAGCGTGGCGGACGAAATGGCCGATCGCGTCGGCATCATCAATCGCGGCAAGCTCGTGGCGCTCGGCACGCCGGGACAGTTGCGCACGCAGAGCGGAGAAGAGGGGCCGTTGGAGAAGACGTTTCTCGCGCTCACGGGGATGGACGAGAAAAACTTCAAATCCCAAACATCAAACTCCAAGTAAGCCTCCAAGCTCCAATTCAGGGAAACCCGGGAACTGGCTCTGTGATCATTGGCTTCTACTTTCTCAACGGCATAAAGCCGAGATGGACGACGATCCAGATCGGGACTGCGAACACCACGATCGCCAGCAACCGCTCCCAGGTCCACGGCATGTAGTGCGCCTGGATGGGGAAGATCGCGATCATGAAGTACGCGCTGAAACGCGAGTGCCCGAGGAACTTCAGGCGTTTCGGAAATTTCCGCCGCACGCCACTCACCAGAGCCACGATGCCGATGATCAGCACCAGCACGGTCACAACCATGTTCACGGCCAGGAGAGCATCAACCGAGATGGGCGGCGCGTAAGCGGGGCGGCGATGCGCGTAATGATAAATCCATTGCGCCGCCGCCCAGATGAAAGCGAAGCCGGTCTGCACAGCCGTCCTGAACGATGCTTTCGATGACGTGATCTCGCTCAGAATCCAGCCGAAGTAGAGCGGCACAATTCCCCAGACCAGTTCCAGGTTTTGGAATGGCGTTTTGATCAACTCAACGAACGTGGGCCAGAGATGCATCAGGGATAAGAGTTCGCCGTGTGACCGGTCAGGAACCGCGGATTGGGATCTGAACGCCGGGCGTCAATTGGAAGTTTGTTTTGGAGCATTGGGAAACAGATGTTCGTCGAACCATTGCGCAAACACTTTTCTCATGGGCGCGGACGTTAGCAGTGTCGGCACCGCCGCGCAGCGGAAAACTCGTTGAGCACACTTGCGCATTGCGGCAGCTTCGCAGCATGGATGACTTGCGGGACATTGTGGATGATCTCTCGATCGAACGTTGCGAGCGCCACATTTTTCTCTGCGCCGAACCGGGCAAACCGAAGTGCTGCTCGTACCGCACCGGCCAATTCGCATGGGAGTTTCTCAAGGAACGACTCAAGCAGCTCGGGCTGAAGAACCGCATCTATCGCACCAAGGCGAACTGTCTGCGCGTCTGTGAGCGCGGCCCCATTGCGGTCGTTTACCCGGAAGGTATCTGGTATCACTCCTGCACGCCCGAGGTGCTGGAACGCATTATCCAGGAGCATCTGATCGGCGGGCGCGTGGTGGAGGAGTTCGCGTTCGCCCGCAACCCGCTCAAGAATTAGCCGTGGCCGCTTCGTCAGTCGGTTTGCGGCGGAAAAGCTTCAACAGCATTCGCGCCGCGAAGAAGATCAACATCCCACTCGCGATCAAAACGATGATCGCCAGGACCAACGCGACAATCGGCCAGATCACTGACACGACTGACAGCACGGTTGAGAAAATATTTTCCACCGTGGCCAGCACGGGATTCGCCAAGCCACCCGTCGTCGCGGAAGAAGTCATGCGCGCTTTCGTCGTGGCGAGTTGAGTCGTCGTGGCGATGCCGCCGCCGGCAATCACCGCGAGCGTCCACTTCCAGAGAGGACTGATGTCGGTCACCACGGAAGCGGTGACGACGATTCCGGCCACGGCGGCCATGGGCACCGCGATGGTATCGAGCAGATTATCCACCCAGGGAATGTAGTAAGCGCCGATCTCCAGAACGGTCGCGACGCCAAAAGCAATGACAGCCGGCAGCGAACCGATCCATGCGAACGAAGGCGCGAGTTGGAGATTTCCGACTTGGAAGTGCGCCGCGAGGCTGAGGCAAAACAACGGGACGAAAACCCGAAACCCGCAGGCCGCGCTCAGGCCGATGCCGATGCAAATGCTCAGGAAGATTTCCACACGAGTAAAATGCCGGTTTGACGAAAATTCGCGAGAAGGAAATTCCGCCGGCTTACACGCGCCCGCGCTGGATTCCTGCATTTCGCTTCGGTATCACACGGGCGTGCATCGCCTCGCGAACAAAGTCATCGTCGTGATCGGCGGGACCACTGGACTGGGTCTGTCGGCTGCCAAAGCATTCGCCAACGAGGGCGCGCGCGTGGTTGTCGTCGGTCGCAAGCAAGAGAACGTCGAGGCGGCGCAGCGCGGATTGGGCGCCGGTTCACGCGCACTCGCCGGCGACGCGAGCGATCCCACGACGGCGGCGCGCGCTATCGAAACCGCGATGCGCGAGTACGGCAGCTTCAATGGTTTGTATCACGTCGCGGGCGGCAGCGGACGGCGCCAGGGTGACGGGCCGTTGCACGAGATCACTGAAGAGGGCTGGAGTTACACGTTGAACGAGAATCTCACATCGCTCTTCTACTCGAACCGTGCCGCCACGCAGCAGTTTCTGAAACAAGGTCGCGGTGGAACGGTGTTGAACATGGGATCGGTGCTTGGTTTCTCGCCGTCGCCGAAATTTTTTTCCACGCACGCTTACGCCACGACGAAGGCCGCCGCGATCGGCCTCACGACGGCGTCGGCGAGTTTCTACGCG
>DATHEW010000311.1:0-3011 GCA_035318425.1 Candidatus Acidiferrum sp.
TGAGCAGATTGCCGCCGACCAGTACTCCGTGGACGGACACGATTGGGTTGACATCGATACCAGGATCCACCGCGTTTTAGGATCTCGATATGCCTTATTCATTGATAACTTGGTGCTCGAGGACATCGAGCTGCCACTGGAGCAAAGCAAGGTTGCTCTTGGCGCATGTGAAGGACGACGGGGCAACGAGTATATCAAGGGGAGAGTTGACAAGGCATGCCTCATTTATGATCCCGACCAGTCGCACAGCGCGACGAGCGTCAAGAAAATCGGACTCGTGGCCAACATTGTCGCGCCGTACGCGGCGTTACTGCGAAACACTCCGGTTAACGACTGAGCACCTTCGCTGCGTCTTTCGCGATGTTGTTTATGTAACTCTCAAGTCCTGCGATAGCTTCCTGCTCCTCTCCTTCACCTTGATGGCACTGGAAGCAGATCTCGATCGCCCGATCGGTTCCCCGACTTGCGCAAATGGTTCCTCTCAACTCGATGTACTGCAGGATTGCTAGCATGCGCAGAATCAAACATTCAAGGGGTAGCACGCGCCCCGCCAGGCAGGCGAGCTCGGCGAAGGTCAGCGAGAGGCGCTCGATTGCGCGGATACCCCTCTTGTCGCCAGTACAGAGTATCGGAATATTCCTAGAGACGACGATTGCGCAGAGCTGACTTTCTCCGACGTCCAACTGAAGGGTTGCCTCGAGCGCCGCCTCCTCCAGCCGCGCCGCCAGCTGAGACTCTTCTTCAGAGGGTTCCAATACTTCGGCGGCTGCTGCGAATTCGTGCAAATTCCGATGTGCTGCGTTGCCTCCAATGCTCGCGGTCTGCACGTGTCGCTCCTTTATGACATATAGAAGCGTGCCCAGAACTCCCAATTCGGTATGTGCGACGCCAAAAGTCGTCGCAATCCGCGGAAGAAGCGAATAGGCCGCGCACTTCGCGACGACATCGTTATCCAACGCTACCTTTGCCACTGATCGAGACCCAGTACCACGTACAGGAAGGCGCGGTTATCCTCTGTCAGGCGCGAGAAATCGAGGTATCTAGTTGCTGCGGTGTTAACACTACGGCCTAAATCGTTGCCTTTTCCGTAAAGCCACTTCAAAGCTCCGCTGGCACGGGTCCAATCCTTGGTCGAGAAGCCGTAGCACAGCGCAAGTGTACCTGGGTCGATGCGATTTGCTGCGCCCGCTTTGGCAACTGCGTTCGCGAGCTCTGTTGCCGACTTCGGCCGGCGATTTAACTCGAACTCGGGATTGCTATGGCCGGTCAGAAGCGCCAGGGCGAAGCGGTCGGCTTGCGCTTCTTCTTCGTCGGTATTCTCTCCCTTGATCTCCGCATCTACCAAGACACCTGATGACCCGAGGTGACCCAAAATGATGTGTGCCAGTTCATGTGCGACGTAGAAAGAATACCAGGGTGAGTGCAAAGCATCGCGCCCAAGCAAAATCAAATGTCGGTCGCCAGCTTTAACTGACATCGCTGTCATCTTCTTTGATTCCAAAGGGAACACCTGAAGATGCAGCACGGGGACACCCATTGAATAGGCGAGGCCAAGCAGTTGAGACAGGCCGACGAACTGAGCTACTCGAAGGATGCCGTTGCGCAGTGCTTCTGGCGATTCGTCCGTGAGCGGGCTTCTCTCCGGGAAGTCCGAACAAGCGAAAACGATGTTGGAGAGAGCGGTCGCATATCCGACCAACGCCTGGTGCTCCACATCGTTCTCAACGCTCAAACCCTTGAATTTGGCATTGCCCTGCCACACGAAAACTGCATCTCCTTCGTCAAACAGTGAAGTCGGCGCAATGCCGAGCTTCCGAGACAAAGAAAAGCGCAGATCGTTGAACGCTGATGGCGAATCTGCGGCATCATCCCTCCACCAACGCGGCCAAGCCGCTTGAATAGCAGCTCGACTGAGTCCGGACCGGATCAGCTTTTCTTTGAGGTCAACAGCTTTGGTGGTTTTCAACCTTGGTCCCGGTGCTGGAGATAAGCGCGTGAACCGCGGAAATTAGATTGCAGGCGCGTATCCCCACCATAACCTGCGTTCCGATGCAAGATCTTTTGGTGCCTGTCGAATTCGTATGGACCAAATTCGGCACGGAGTCTGGGGAACCGATTGAGGAGATTTTCGCCCGAAAGGAGAAAGAACGATGCGCAAACGGCGGAATTTTCCTTTGGGGAATCGGCAACAATGTCGGCCCGTCCATCCGCGCATTGGCCACGGCGCGCTCGCCACAAGTGCTGTTCAGTCCGATTGCTTCACCAGCGCGCCAGTGCGACCAATCACCGACCGCGATCGCGCGCTGGACCGCGGCTGAGACTCTGGACGGCGACTTCTTCGAGATACCGGCTGGCAGCAACGTGACGAGTAGATGGAGCCGCAACAAACGCCAACACTATGCGCTGGTGTGTTATTCGGCGAGTCCGCTAAAGCCAATTGCCGGGACCGAACGTGTTCACGCGCAATCGTTGAGAAACCTAGTGTCAGGACGGCAGGTGGGGAGTTCGCAAGTCACGAGCGTCGTTGAGCGAGTTGCAGGGGCCGAAAGCGGGCGCTCGTATCCTATCGTGATGCAGATCGCGCTGGCAGCGCCGTATTTTGTGCGACTACTCAATCCAGTGCCGCTACACGGCGGCCCCGTTTTGTCTATACCGCTGATGTTCCAGTCGCGGTTGCCTTCGATTTAGGGCGCGCGTGTTTCAGCGGGTTGTAGCCACGATAGAACCTTTCGCATCGTAAGTTCTGCGCCGCCACCGTTGTCGAGCGCGTACACTGGCACCCCCAAATCAATCCCGTACACAACGGCAACTTGAGACTGGAGGTAGAGATGGAAGTCGGCCTCGAAGGGGGTTGGCTTAGGTCGACCCTGGGCGTTCGCGGTGATCCTGTTGCGGATCGTCTCTGCATCGCTGTAGAGCAGACACACATGCGTTGGAGCTAATTGCCGAAGCTTTTCGAGCGAGAACGGCGTGATGCGGTAACCATAACCTTCTCTTGTGACCGGGTGCGA
>DATHEW010000312.1:0-8290 GCA_035318425.1 Candidatus Acidiferrum sp.
ATCTAACGCGTGGTGGTGGGACGTGCTGAAGCATGGCCGCGGCTCAAAGTACGCCCGTTACTTCGACATCGATTGGGAGCGCGGTCATGGCAAAGTGTTGCTGCCCGTTCTTGGCGCGCGTTTGCCAGACGTGCTCGCATCCGATCAAGTTGCACTCGCTCGCGAAGGGGATGACTGGCTGATCACCTATTACGATCAACCCTTTCCCATCGCGCCGAACTCGCTGCGGTCTGATTTTGACATCCGCGCGAACCTGAGCCGAAGTGATTGGCTCGCACTGCTCGATGCCCAGCACTATCGGCTGGCTTACTGGCGTGTGGGCGCACACGAGATCAACTACCGCCGTTTTTTCGACGTAAACGAGTTGGTGGCTTTGCGCATGGAAGATCCCGAAGTTTTTGCTGCCGCAAACGAAAGTCTTTTCCGATTCGTCGAACTAGGCACCGTCACGGGCGTGCGCGTCGATCATCCAGATGGTCTTCGTGATCCGCGCGATTACTTCGAGCGGCTCCAAAGAAAATTCCGTGAAGTCCGCGGCGAGAGTGACGCGTTCTACATCGTCGGCGAAAAAATATTGTCCGGCAGCGAACTGCTTCCTCGTGATTGGCCGATCGCCGGTACGAGCGGATACGACTTTCTGATCCAGTTGAATTCGCTCTTCATCGCGCGCCGGAACGAACATGTAATGACGGACCTTCATCGAGAATTCACCGGCTGCACGGATGCCTTCGATGAAATCGCTTATCACTCAAAGAAGCGTGTGCTCGCACTTTCATTTGTCTCAGAAGTCGATGGGCTCGCAAAATGCCTGAGCGACCTGGCTGAGATTTCATCGGCGGGGCGTGATCTGACTACTCGCGATCTGTGCGCCGCAATCGTTGAAACGATCGCGTGCTTCGACGTTTACCGGACTTACGTGACCGAGGATTCCCGCACACTGTCTCCGCAGGATGCGGACGTGCTGCGCCTCTCGGCTGAATCCGCAAAGCAACGCGCTCCACAGCTCGTTCCTGCGATTGATTTCCTTCACTCCATGCTGAACCTCAGCGCGGAACTTCCGAGTGAGCGGCAACGTGCCGCGCGCGACTTCATCCTCAAGTTCCAACAGCTCAGCGGACCTGTTGCGGCGAAAGGAATCGAGGACACGGCGTTCTACAATTATCACCGTCTCCTCTCGCTGAATGAAGTCGGTGGCGATCCGAATGAGTTCGGCATCAGTATCGAGGAATTTCATCAACGCAATCTGCGACGGCTTGAGCATTGGCCCCACTCGTTGCTGGCGAGCGCCACGCATGACACCAAACGCGGCGAAGACACCCGCGCCAGGATCAATGTGCTTTCTGAAATTCCCGAGGAGTGGCGCGCGGCAGTTTTTCATTGGCGCGAGTTGAACACTCAGCACAAGACGGAAGTGAGTGGTGCCCCGGCGCCAGACGCGAACGATGAGTATTTGTTTTACCAGACATTGATCGGTGCCTGGGACAAGCGAGCTGCGCCGCAAGACATGCGTTCGCGAATCGCGCAGTTCATGACGAAAGCGACCAAGGAAGCGAAGCGCCACACGTCGTGGACTGATCCGAACGACGCGTACGAGTCCGCCACGCAGACGTTTGTCGAACGCGTTCTGGAAGAGAGCAATCGCGTCTTCCTCGATTCCTTCGCCGACTTTCAACGGAAAACCACCGTGTTCGGAGCATTCAACGCGCTGTCGCAAACGCTGCTGAAACTCACGTCGCCGGGCGTGCCGGACATTTATCAGGGCTGTGAGCTGTGGGATTACAGCCTGGTCGATCCTGACAATCGACGACCGGTGAATTTTGCGTTGAGGCGGGAACTGCTGGCCCGAGTTGAGCCATCGCAAGCCGCGCAGGAATTCTGTCCTGATACGCACGGCGCTTTGAAGTTGCTGGTCATTCATCGCACGCTGCAGTTTCGCAACGCCCATCGCGCGCTGTTCGATGCAGGCGAATACATCCCGCTGAAATGTTCGAGCGAACACGTGTGTGCTTTTTCGCGAAGGCTCGGAGACGAGGTGTGCATTGTTGTCGTGCCGCGATTGCTTTGCACCTGGATGAAGGGTCAGGAGCGGCCTCCTCTCGGCGACGTGTGGCGCGATTTGGAAGTGCCGCTGAACGATGGTGGAGAATATTTCCAAGCGGATCAGTGGCGCAATTGTTTCACGAACGAAATGATCCGCGCAGAGAACGGCGCGCTGGCACTGCGACAGGTCTTTGCCACATTCCCTGTCGCGCTGCTCGCTCCGATTTGACGGAACCGGCGACTGAAAGCGGCGTCGCGTCGGAATTCGTCGCCGCAACCTATATCAGCGTGCGGCGGCTGGATCTGCAATCACAGCCGCGCTCCGGCGCGAAGGACGAGACGCAGAGCCGCCGTTTCTCGACACGTTTTGAGCTCGCTCAGCCTTGGCCGTTTTCACCCAGCACCGCAGCACCTCCGCGACGCTCCACGCCTGGGCCACGCACGCACGCGGTGTGAAGGGCGATTCCGCATCAAACACTTCGCTGATGCTGCCCACGCACGCCTCTTCGAAATGCGCCGCGAAGCCATCGAGCAATGCGCGCGCGCCGATCACATCGTCTGGATGCACCTTGAGCCACGCGTCGATATACGGGCCGATGAGCCATGCCCAGACCGTTCCCTGATGGTACGCCGCGTCGCGCGAGCGCAGGTCGCCGAAATATTTTTCCTTGTAGTCCTTGTGCTCGCGACTGAGGGAGCGCAGCCCGACGGGCGTGAGCAGTCGTTGGCGAACGATGTCCAACACGGACCCCCATCTCGCGTCATCGAGCACGGGATGTTTCAGCGAGAATGCGAAGACCTGGTTGGGCCGGCACGCCGAGTCATCGCCTTGCTCGCCGTCCACGACGTCGTAAAGGTAACCACCATCCGCAAACCAAAAACGACGATTGAACGACTCGCGCGCGCGGTGGGCGAATTCCGCGAGACGATTTGGGGCGTCAGGTCCATTCTCCTCGCGCAACCAGGTTTCGAGCAGGCGCAGCGCGTTGTACCAAAGCGCGTTGATTTCCACGGCCTTGCCGCGGCGCGGCGTCACGACCCAGCCGTCTACTTTTGCATCCATCCACGTGAGCTGATAGCCGGGTGCGCCTTGCCGCAAGAGACCGTCCGTCTGGTCCATGCCGATGCCGAAGCTCGTTCCACGAATGTGATGTTCCACGATGTCGATGAGCTGCGGCAGGAGGATGCGCAAGGTCGCCCGGTCGTCCGTGGCTTCGAGATAGCGATCGAGTGCGTGGAAGAACCAGAGCGTGGCGTCGGCCGTGTGATAAACACCTTCGTTCTCTCCATCGGGAAAAAAGTTCGGAATCAACCCTTGGCGAATATAGTGCGCGAACGTGCGCAGAATCCACCCCGCCTCTTCATGCCGTCCGGTAGCGAGCGTGAGCCCTTCGAGCGAGATCATTGTATCACGGCCCCAATCCGTGAACCAATGATAGCCGGCAATGACGCTGCGAACCTGGTCGCCGGCGGCTCTCGCGCGCGCGGCGTCTTCGACACGTCCAGCGGGCGTCATGATGAATTGATCCGCGGCGAGAACGAGTTCAGCGGCAAGACCGCGCCGCGCCTCGGGTGGCGCCTGACAGAGCAGCCGTCGCCGACGCTCGGCATCCGCAGCGAACGCTTGTTCGGGCGTGAGCGCATAAATTATTTTCCACGGCTCAGTGGAAGCGATCAGTGTCGCCGGCTTTTCGCGATGGAGATCGACGATGAAGAAACCGGGGCTCCACAATTCACCGCGTGATGGGTAACCGCGCTCGGCCTCCGTTTGATAAGCGAGATCGCGCTTTTCGACGCGGTCGGTGATCGTGCTCTTCTCCGCGTACACGAGCAGTCGCAAGGGAGGGTAAGATTCGCCCGCGGAAACTTCGTAGCGACCGCCGCCGATCGTGAGAAAGTAATCGCGCTGCAAGGGCGTGCTCACGTCGTGTTCGTGCCGGCGGAAATGCAGCGAGGGCCGAATGTCGAGCCGCGCAGTTTCGGGTCCGGCGAGCAGTTGATAGCGGATGTGCGCGGTGTTCTGTCCGTAAACCAGCAGCACGCTTTTCTCGATCACCACCTCGTTGACTTCGAAGCGCCAGATGGGCAAACCGTTCTCCAGACGGAACTGCGTGGCGTAGTTGTTGAGGGAAGGCCCGTCCTCTGCATGACACGGTTCGTCGCCGCTGATCTGCACCACGCGGCCATCTTCGAAGCGCACCGCTTCCGCGAGATGATTCAGCATGACTACGCGCCCGAGTGGCGCGGGCAGCGCGGCGATGAGCAAACCGTGATGCCGCCGCGTGACCGTGCCCGAGATGGTGCCGGACGCGTAGCCGCCCAGGCCATTGGTGAGCAACCACTCGCGATGAAGCAACTCATGCGCGGTGTCCGCGTCCGCATGGCTCAGATTAATCGTGCGCAGCAGCTTTTCCATGGCTGTCTCCTTCGCTGTTCGAAACATTTTCAGGCGTCAACACGACGGCGGCGTGTCCGGGCAACCGCCAGTCTCCTTCGTCGTCCTCGACTGGAGGCGAACCGGAACCGCCGTAACAAATCGACTCAGTAGAAAACACAGTTCTCCATTTGCCACCGCACGGCGGGGCGAGCAGCGGTTCGGGCGCGGGATGCAAATTCAAATCAATCCCGAGATTCACGATCAGCAAACGATCGCCATTCTCCTGAAAGGACGAACTCCGAGCGTCCCCAATATCCTTCGCGAAGAAGCGCAACAGGAATGCCTCGCGCCCCAGCACCGCGCCATCCAGTCCGCGTCCGCGTGGACGGGTGAACACCGCATCGTCGCGACGCAGTTTCAGGAGATCACGATGAAGCGCGTAGATCCCCGCGTGCTTCTCGCGTTCGCTGAAATCGAGGATGCATTTGCGGAAGGTCTCTTCCCGTTCGGGATTGTCGTAAACAGCTTCGCAGCCGGCGGACGTGATCGTCTTAAACTGTTTCAGGAATTCGAAGCGCCCTTGATGCACCAGCTTTGCGAGTTCGGGATGGTGGTCGGCGAAATATAGGAAGGGCGTGGATGCCGCGAACTCCTGCCCCATGAAAAGCATCGGCGTTTGCGGAGCGAGCAAGAGCAGCGTGGTCATCGCCTTGAAACGCCCGACAGTCGTGAGTTGATGAATGCGCTGTCCACGCAGCGAGTTCGCCACCTGATCGTGATTCTGGATGAAGTTCACGAAACTCGCCGGATGCAGGTCGAGCGCCGGCGTGCCGCGACGCGCCTTCTGCCAATCGTAACGCTGGCCTTGAAAGAGATAACCCCACTTCACGACGGAGATGAGTTCCTGCGGTGTGCCGCGATAATCGGTGTAGTACGCCTCGCTCTTGCCGGTCAGCGCCACACGCGCGCTGTGATGAAAATCATCGTTCCACAACGCCTCGAGTCCGTATCCACCATCGCTCGTATCACGGACGAGCTTCGTGTGCTGACGCTCATTCTCGCTCACAATGAACGTCGCGCGTCCACGGCTGGCTTCACGCACCGCGCGTCCGATTTCCGTCAGGATGTGCGTGGACGACACGTCATGAATTTGCTGCGTGGCATCCAGCCGCAGTCCATCGAGGTGAAACTCATCGATCCAAACCGCCGCGTTAGTGATGAAGAACTCGCGCACCGGTCCGGCGTTCTCGCCGTCGAAGTTCAACGCTTCACCCCATTCGTTCCGGTACCTCGCGCTAAAATAATCCTGCGAGAACTGGCCGATGTAATTCCCGTCCGGCCCGAAGTGATTGTAAACGACATCGAGTATCACCCCGAGTCCCAGCTCATGCGCGCGATTCACGAACGCGCGCATGTCGTCTGGTGAACCGTAAAGCCGTGTCGGCGCAAACAAGTTCACGCCGTCGTAGCCCCAGCCGAACCGTCCGCAAAAATCCGCCACTGGCATCACCTCAACGATCGTGACGCCGAGTTCTTTCAGCGCCGGCAGTTCTCGCATCGCCGACTGCCAGGTGCCTTCGCGCGTGAACGTGCCGAGGTGCAGTTCGTAGATGGCTTGCCCGTTTCGCGATGTACCGCGCCAGTTCGCGTCGGTCCAATGGAACGCCAAGGGATCAACAATCTGCGATGGGCCATGCGGACCTTCCGGCTGGAATCGTGAAGCCGGATCGGGAAAGGAACCCGCATCCAGGCGGAACTTATAGCGCATGTCAGCGCGAGCTTCCGTCACGTGGCCGCTGAAGTAACCGTCGCCTTCGGCTCGCAACACCGCTTCGTGCGACGGAACTCCAGTCGTATGCGTCGAACTCCAAATCTCAACTCGCACCGCAGAAGTGCTCGGTGCCCAGACGCGGAAGTGAACGCCATCTGGCATCGGCTCCGCGCCGATCGGAAAGCGCCGATCGTGGCTGAGTTTTTGTGGGCGATCGTGAGCGGCGCGGACTTTGTCAGCGATGCGCTCCACTTCCACGTTTCCACAAATGACTTCGGCTGGCTCTCTCATCATGCTCCTCTGCGCGCATAAGTTTGCCCGAAACGCGCGCGGCGCAACTGTTGACAAAGGAACAAGCTGTCGCAGGTTTCTTCGACAAGGAGGGCGTATGAGGAATTTCAAAGTTGTTCAATGCATCGCAATCGGTTTGGTCGCAGTGATCTTCACTGGTTGCGAAAATCTACCCGGCACGAAAGGCCAGCAAGGTGCGGTCATCGGCGGCGCGACGGGAGCGGCGACAGGTGCTGTGATTGGCGGCGAGGAGCATCGCGGTTTGGGTGCGATCCTTGGCGGCGTGCTCGGGGCTGCCGGCGGCTACGTGCTCGGCGCCAACAGCGATAAGATTTTGAACAAGGACGCCAACGAAGCCGAATCAGCGGCGCGCCGCGCGCAAACGAATCCCGCCACAGCCGATCAGGCGCGCACGGCTCGCACCGCCGACGTGAACGCCGATGGTTATGTGACGCTCGATGAAGTGAGCGCCATGCGTGACGCCGGCATCAGCGATGAACAGATGTTGCGCCGTCTCGAAGCAACGGGACAGGTGTTCGAACTGACAGAGGAGGGGAAACGGATTCTTCGCGAGCGTGGCGTAAGCGAGTACGTGATCACGCAAATGCAGGCGCTCAATCCGCAGCGGCGCCAGACCTTGATGCAGCAACTCAGCCGCTGATCAATCCAAAAGATTTGCCGTCGGTCCGAGCGGGGCCAGGAATTCCTAAGATGTGCGCCGCAGGCTGGCGGCATTTGCGTCCGCACTGAGTTCGATTACGGCTTGCTCGTAATCTGCGACCAGTCGAGGCCCTGCGAACCAGCGTATTTGGCGAAGGCGAATTCATTCTGCATCAGCACCGCCCGCACGATGCTCGAATCATCAGCCCGCCCGAATCCGGCGACCATATCAGGAATGATGTTCACCTTCTTGTGCGCATACATCACGGCAAAGACCGCGCGCGCGAAGGCCAGGTAAGGCAACTCCTTGTAGGCCGCCTCTGCCACGTCCTCGACGACATCGGCGAGAAACTCGAGCTGGTCCACGAGGTGCGGAAACTTGGGCTCGTTGATCTGCGTGAACTCCACTTTCCACAACGGCAATTCACGCAATACTTTGTCCACCACTACCGGCGTGATGTAGGACGCACCGTGGTTCACGAAATCAGCTATCTCAGACATGGACGCACGCTACCGGCGCGCTGTGGCGGATGCAATTCCCGCGTGAGGATGAGGTGAAACGGAGAGACGCCTCCGCACCGGGCGCACTTTGGATTGCGGCAGCAAGTCCGACCGCAACGCCGCTTTCACCCGTGGCAGAATGTGTCGGCCGCAATACTCGACGGCGCAGATCAGTGGTTTAGCTTTTTAATGGTTTCGATTAACCGAATAAATCGAAGCGTAAAATCTCAGTTATGAAAATGGATCAAAGCAAGCACGATGCTGACGGCAAGTTGATGAACGGGGAGTTCAAGGAATTCTTCAAGGACGGCACCGTGTCGTCCGTCGGCAAATATCGCGACGGCGAGAAAGTCGGCGTGTGGAAATACTACTTGTTGAACGGGGAGCTGAAAGCAGTTGGCAAATATTTCAACGGCAAAATGACGGGCGAATGGAAATGGTATCGCGAGAACGGGAAGTTGATGCAGATCGGTTCGTTCGTTGACGAAATGAAATCAGGCGTCTGGAAACGTTATCATCCGACCGGCGCGTTGTATGACGAAGGCAGATTCACCGACAATAAAAAGATCGGCGAATGGCGCATCTACAACACGGCGGGCAAACTCATCAAAACCACGAAACATAAAACTAAATAGGAGAAACGCATGAGC
>DATHEW010000313.1:0-4961 GCA_035318425.1 Candidatus Acidiferrum sp.
CCGATGTGGGGCTTCGACGGCAGCTCGACCCGGCAGGCCGAGGGAAGCAACTCCGACTGCATGCTGCACCCCGTCGCCGTCTTCCCGGACCCGGCCAGATCCAACGGCGCGCTCGTGATGTGCGAGGTGTACATGCCCGACAAGAAAACGCCGCACCCGAGCAATTCGCGCGCGAACATTCCTGACGATCCCGGCGCATGGTTTGGTTTCGAGCAGGAATATTTTCTCTACAAGGATGGTGTGCCGCTCGGGTTCCCAACAGGCGGCGGCTTTCCGCCTCCGCAGGGTGAGTATTACACGGGCGTCGGCTACAAGAACGTCGGCTGCATCGCCCGCGAGATTGTCGATACGCATCTCGATCTCTGCCTCGACGCCGGCGTCAACCACGAAGGCATCAATGCCGAAGTCGCGAAGGGCCAGTGGGAATTCCAGATCTTCGGCAAAGGTTCCAAGAACGCTGCCGACCAGGTTTGGGTCGCGCGCTATCTCCTCTCGCGCCTGTGCGAGAAGTACGGCGTGGACGTGAACTGGCATTGCAAGCCGCTCGGCAAGGACGTCGATTGGAACGGCTCCGGCATGCACTCGAACTTCTCCACGACGCACATGCGTGAAGCTGGTGGGAAGGATTATTTCGAGAAGCTCATGGCGGCATTCGACAAGTTCAAGAACGAGCACATCGCGGTTTACGGACCGGACAATCATCTGCGCCTCACCGGCCTGCACGAGACGCAATCGATCGACAAATTTAACTACGGCATCGCCAACCGCGGCGCGTCCGTTCGTGTGCCGCACAGTTTCGTGGACAGCGGCTACAAGGGTTATCTCGAAGATCGCCGGCCGAATTCCCAAGGTGACCCGTACAAGATCGCCGGGCGCATTCTCCAAACGATCGCGACGGTACCGAAGTAAGATCCTCGCGAATTCAGGGCTCTTGGTTCCGCGCGGCATTGATGAACGGCGCCGCGGGGTGAGAGGAACCGAAACAGGAACGGCGCGGGCTGGGTGGCCCGCGCCGTTTTATTTTATTCGCGAGAGCAATGAGTGTGATGCCCACACGCGAATCAATAGCAGCGGGCAGGCGGAAATGAGCGGGTGAGACGGTTAGCGACGGGGCGTCAGGCGACTTCTTCTTCCTCTTCCTCGGTTCGGTTGGAACGGATCGCGCACGCGACAGCGCATCCCACACCGGCAGCGATGGCGATACAAAGCCAGGGATTGGCGCGTATGAATGCATCGGCTCCTTTCAGCCAGTGTTGCGCGGCGCCAGCGAGCTCCTTGCGCAAGCCGTCAAATTCGTGTGCGTCGAAATCCATTTGGTCAGATTCCATTTCCGATTGGGCGAACTCCTCCGTGTTCATGGAGCGAAATTACATGCGCCGCCCGAACATTCAACCAATGCGCGCTTTGAAGTTCTCGCACGTTCAAGCTTGATAGTTTCTGCGGTCGGCACAGTCTCACACCGAGGCCATGAAAAATCACGGGACATACCGGAGCGCGACACGCGCGTTCACATTGATCGAGCTGATGGTCGTCATCGCCATCATCACGATCCTGGCGGCGATGCTCTTACCGTCGCTGGGCCGCGCGAAGGACCAGGCCAACCGCATCACCTGCATCAACAACCTGCGGCAACTCGGCTACGCCACGCACATGTATGTGGATGATAATGAAGACCAGTTGCCGCCTCGCCGAAGTTCGCCCAACACGTGGATCCAACGCCTGAAGCCATACTACGTGGCCGACAAGATCATCGAGTGCCCCAAGGGCCGATTGAACGAAGGTACGCCGCACAGTTACTTGATCAACGGGTTCAACGATTACTTTCAAACGACGCTCACGCCGGATGAGTTCAACAATTATTATCTCGCATGGTTGTGGCCGTACGGCATGCGGCTGGGTGCCATTCCTGAACCTTCAGACACGATTCTTTTTGGCGAAAAGCGGCCTGGTTCCTTCCACGTTCACATGGATTTTTCCCAAGGCCCTGGAAATGACCTCGATGAAGTGGACCACGCGCGCCACGCATACGGGGGTGGGAAAAAGGGCGGCGGCTCGGATCACGTGTTTGTCGATGGCAGCGTCCATACTCTCCGTTACGGTGCGGCCCTCAATCCAATCAACCGCTGGGCATTGATCGAGGAGTATCGCCGGCAACCGCTTGAGCCCGAGCCGGAACCGGTGCCTTGACCTCGCCGCCGTTTTCGCCGCATTGACTCCACAGCCGGTGTTCGCGACCCTCGCGCGCGCATGAATTCCCGTTGGTTAATATTTGCTATGCTTGCGCTGGCAGCACGGATGACGGCTGCCGATTCACTTCCCGACTTACACCAGGCCGTCCGTGCCTTCGATGCCGACCGCAGCACTGTTGAGCGCGCGTACGACCTGCGTTGGTCCACGGTGGCATTCGAGCGCAGGGAACAATTATTTCGCGATTGGATCAAGGGACTCAGCGTCACCAACTTCGACGCGCTCCAACAGCAGGGAAAGATCGACTACGTGTTGCTACGCGGTGAGCTGACCTCCGGCATCGATCGCGTGGCGTTGCAGCGCGCGAAGCTGAAGGAGATGGATGAGCTGCTCACGTTCCGCGATGCCATTCACGAATTGGAACGCGCGCGTTGGCAGATGCGCGAGGTGGATGGACAAGCCGCCGCATCGAAGGTGTCGGAACTCGCGGATCAGGTGAAGAAGCTGCGCGAGCGATTGGAGAAGGGGAAAAAAGCGAAAGACACCAACGACGTCGCCAAAGCGAAGCCGCAGGACTCCGACAAAGATTCAACGAAGACTGATGCACCACCGTTAAAACCTTCGCCCGCTCTTGCCCGTCGCACAGCCAACGCCGTTGGAGATTTGCGCAGTTCGCTGAAGTCATGGTTTTCGTTTTACGATGGATACCAGCCCGAATTCTCCTGGTGGCTTAAGAAACCGTACGATGATGCGAACTCTGCTCTTGAGAGCTACGCGAAATTCCTGCGCGAAGAAGTTGCCGAGTTGAAGGGCAAGGATGAAGACCCGTTGCTCGGCGACGCGATTGGCCGCGAGGCGCTCGTGCGCGACATCGAAAGCGAGTTTCTCCCTTACACGCCGGAGGAGTTGATCGAGATCGGCGAGCGCGAATTTGCGTGGTGCGAAGCCGAGATGAAGAAGGCGGCGAAGGAAATGGGCTTCGACGATTGGAAGAAAGCGCTGACGAAAGTGAAGTCGAATTTCGTCCCGCCCGGCAAGCAGGATGAAACGGTGGCGCAATTCGCGCGCGAGGCGATCGACTTCGTGAAGCAACGGGATCTCGTGACCGTGCCGCCGCTGTGCGAAGACGTGTGGCGTCTCACGATGGCGTCGCCCGAGACGCAAAAGTCTATTCCCTACGTGGCGTATGGCGGCGGGGCGATAATCGTGGCTTACGCAAAGGACGAGATGAAGCACGAGGACAAGCTCATGTCCATGCGCGGGAATAATCGCCACTTCACGCGCATCACCACGGCGCATGAGTTGATGCCGGGACATCACTTGCAGATGTTTAACGCGGCGCGGCATCGCGATTACCGGCGGATGTTTTCAACCCCGTTCTTTGTCGAAGGTTGGGCGTTGTATTGGGAGATGCGATTGTGGGATTTGGAATTTGGAAAGACTCCAGAGGACCGAATCGGGATGCTGTTCTGGCGTATGCACCGCGGCGCGCGAATCATCGTGAGTTTGAAATTTCATCTCGGCCAGATGCAGCCCAAGGAGATGGTGGATTTCCTCGTCGATCGCGTCGGCCACGAACGTTTTGGCGCGACCAGCGAAGTGCGGCGATTCATCGCGGGCGATTACTCGCCGCTCTACCAATGCGGCTACATGATCGGTGGATTGCAGATTCGTTCGCTGCACAAGGAGATCGTCGGCGCGGGCAAGAGGTCCGAGCGCGAGTTTCACGACACGGTGCTAACCTACGGACCGATCCCGGTGGAACTCATTCGCGCCGGCATGTTGAATCTGCCGCTCACACGCGAGACGAAGAGCACGTGGAGATTTGCGGAGAAGTGACCTGGCGAGCCAACCGAATTCGCATCGCCGATCGTGTTTCGTGATCCCATCTGTTTGGTTACCGCGTTGGTTGAACTGAAGATTTCGCTGCGCGCTCTGTGCTGATCCTGCAACGGAAAAAATCCAACGGAGCCGCGGCGTAATCCGCCATCATGTGCTGCGCTTGTCGCATAGATGCATCTCCGGGTAACTTGATGTCGAAGTGAACGACGCGCCGGCCAACCATCATATTCCATGCGCTTCGTCGGTCAGGTAACCCTCGCGATGTATGCCTGAGCGATTTATCCAGCCTGCTTCGCGGCTTTTCCTCTTGGCGGTTCATTGCTGCTTCGGAACCCTCAGTTTCACGGCACCTGTGGAAATTGTTTTGCAGAGTTCTCAGGAGCAGGAAGTGCTTGGTTTGGTTTACAGCCCGGATGGCCGGACTTTGGTTTCCTCCGGCGAGAGCGAGGCGATCCGCGTGTGGGATGCAGAAACGGGCGAACTGGTGCGGCTATTGCCCGGGCATCCGGAACGCGTGCGCGGCCTGGCGATGAGTGCCGATGGCCGATTGATTGCGTCTTCTGGCACCGACGGCTCCGTCAAGGTTTGGGATTATCGCGGGGGGCGGTTGCTTCACACTTTTACGAATCATGTCGGCAAGTGGACGCGCGATGTTGCGTTCAGTCCTGATGGCCGCTTCCTCGTGCCGGCCGCTTACGACGGCAAGTTGAGCATCTGGGAATTGGCGAGCGGCAAGGTCGTTCGCACGCTCCCAATGCCCGGCCGCACCGCCGATGTTCTTTTTACTCCAGACGGCCGTTTTATCGTGGCGGCTTCGCGTGAAGATGATGCTCCCCTGATTCGCTTCATTGATTTCGATACCGGCCAGGTAAGACTGGCGCTGAATCATTCGAACAATTTGGCGGACATTGCCATTTCACGGGATGGACGCT
>DATHEW010000314.1:0-3843 GCA_035318425.1 Candidatus Acidiferrum sp.
TGAACAGATTGGTGACGGCGAGCGTGTCGGTGAAATTGCCGAGCACCACGAGATTGGTATTCACAGTGCCGAGATTTGCGGGCACGGGTTCTCCGAGCCGAAAGCCATTCTTGTAGAAGCTGACCATTCCGCCCGAGAACACGACGGCGAAGTGCTGCCATTGATTGAGTTGCAAGATGTTCTGCTGCGGTGCCGGCACTCCATTCGCGCGCAGCGTGGCGCGCACGGTGCCGGGATCATCCACCACCTCGATGTCGAAGTGTGTTCCTTTGCGCAGGACGCGACTGGTGCTAAGGAAATACGTGCCGGCGTTTTGCAGAGCGCCATACGAAGCGGGGCGAATCCAAAAGGCAAACGTGGCATCGTTGCCAAGGTTGAGTGACTCGCTCGCCGAAGCGACCACGCGATTGGACAAGCCGTCGGTGAAATTCAGCGCATTGTTGACCTGCCCGGGAATCCATTGGCTGTCGTCATTCACATAATCGGTGAGTTGACCCGATCGACCGTGGCTCGAGCTGTCGGCGGCGACGAGTCCGGTCGTTTCATCGAAATGCCAGATTGCTTCCGCCGCATCAGTGATGCTGGTGACAGGCAGTACGGTGAGCGTCGCCACATCGCTGAACGTGTCGTCCAGGTCATTGGAAACTCTGCATCGATAGTCGCCCGCGTCGGCGAGTTGGATATTGGCGAGCACAAGCACGTTGGTGGTGGCGCTGCGGATTTCCTCGTTTCCCTTGAACCACAGATAGCGCAACGGTCCCTGGCCGCGCGCGCGGACGCGGAAGACCGCACTGCCGCCGACGTACGCGGTCGCGGGTTGTGGTTGCTCAATGATCTCAGGCGGTCCGAACTGGCCTGAGAGTTGGAGAATTTCGGATTGCTGGAGAGGACGATCCCAGATGCCGAGTTCATCGAAGGCGCCGTTGAAGAACTTGTTGCCCACTCCTGTGGGCATGTAGTCGGAGCCGATGCGCAACGGCATGGTCGTGCTGTCGATCGGCGTGGCAACGGCACGAGTGTCCTTCAATTCACCATCGAGATAGATGCGGAGGAACGCCCCGTCATACGTGCCTGCGACGTGATACCAACGATTAGCTTCCAGCGGGACGCCGATGGAAGCAGAGAGGTTTGCGCCACCCTTTTTGACCAACAGGTTCACGCCGCCGACACCGACGCCGTTCGTGTTGCCGTCGCCCTGAATCAGGAAGTAGCTGTTCTCCTTTTCCAACATGCGATAAAGATTCCCATTGGTGCTGAGGAAGACCGCCGGCCGAATCCACGTGGCGATGGAGAAGCGGTTCACCAGTTTGGAACCGATCGAAGCCGAGTCCGGCACCTCCACGGCGTTTGAGAGCGCGGAGTTAAATCTCAGGGCGCGTGTGTAATCGCTCGCTATCCATTGCGAATCATCACCGACGTAATTGGTGAGTGAGCCGTGGTTGTTGTTCGTCGTTGAATCGAAAGCAGTCAGGCCGCTCGCCTCATCAAAGTGCCACAGTGCTTGGAGGCCCACGGTGACGTCGGTGAACAACGTCACACCGAGGGTCGCGGGAATGCTGTCGATGTTCCCGGCACTGTTCGTGATGGCGACGATGTAATTCCCTGCCTGCGCCGCCTGAACATTCGTCAACAACAACACGGGATTGGTCGCACCCAAAATCGCAGAAGCACCTCGATACCATTGGTAAGCGAACGGGATGGCTCCGTTGGCCTCGACGAAAAGCTGCACGTCCGAACCTTGGTAAACATTCGTGGAAGCCGGTTGCCGCGTCACAACCGGAGGTCCTGCGGCAGCTGCCCCAGCCACGTCGCCCCAAGTTCTCCCCACGCGAATCTCATCCACTTCGAGTGGCAGCGGCAGGAGATTCTGGATGCGCAAACGCGTCAGCACGACACCGCTGGCAGAGGTTGTGGTGCCTTGCCAGACGCTGGGTTCCAACGCCGGCACGACATCACCAGCTTTGTAAACACTGATGAAAACCTGATCAGCCGCCGTGGCGCGCGTTAGCATCTTGCCGATCAAGAGCACCGTTTCATTCGCCGGAAAAATGCCGGGCGTCTTCAGCTCGGGAGCGACCACACCCACGAGGCCGCTGTTCCCGTCATTGGTCGCGCCGATGCGCCAGCGCGCGTTGATCGTGGCGTCCCAGAACTCAAACTTGAACGCTCCCTGATAATTCACCAGGGCGCTGAAAAAGAACGTATTGCTCTCGCCGTTCAACGGGATCGTCGTGCCGAGGCTTCGTTCGGCAATGCCCACATCCGTGAACACGATGCGGCTGCCGATCGGCGTGTTGGTGACGGAGGGTGGATAATCAAGGCTGATATTGTCATCGCTCAGCGTCGCATTGCCGTTCGTGTTCGCCCACGCACCGCCCCAACCGATCCCGCCGGTCTGTCCGGGCAACGTGGGCCCGACGTAATCGAACCCTTCGTATTGGATCAATTGCGCCTGGGCGGCCATCGCGCCACCCAGACACAGCACGGTCATCATGGCAGCGAAGAGATGTCGGACAGAGCGTCGCCAAAAAGGAGATGTGTGCGGGTTCATTGTTTGTCGGTGTTGAGTTTTTCGAAGCGGATCAAATGGATAAAGCGTTTTGCTGAAGAGTGTCAGCAACAGGGTTCAGTTGTGGTCTGTGTCGTGAAAATAAATTTCGGTAGTCCCGACCTTCATTTTAGGGCGAGCCAACCATTCAATGCTGCCCCGAGCCCACTCAGCGTGACCATCAAGGAACATTTGATTTCCCCCCGCGGGGGCTCCCTTTTCGTAATGGTTCGCGCCATGGAGGTTCGGATCTGAGTCGCCGGGGCGGCCCCATGTCGGCCCTGGGGGAATTTTTCGCACCAACTCAGAAACCAACACCGTATAGTACGGGCTCCCCGTAGTGGTGAGCGGCATGGCTTCGGAGAGCTGTGACGCTGGGACGAACCGCAATATGGTACTTGTAAAATAGTTGGTTTCTCCGGCGTAGAAGAAATAACCCACAACGGTATCTAGTCCGCCTCCACCCCAATCCCAGAAATCATCTCTGTTCCATTTCGGATTGGATGGGCAGTAAAACGTAGCGCGAGAAATGCCGAAATCCTTCATCATTCTATCTCGGAAATTCTTCTGATCTACCCAGTAAGGTGCAATTGTTCCGCCCGTGCGCGTGGCTTTTTGGAACCGGCCTTCGTTGTCATCTGCGTCCATTGAATTTGCATAACCCAATTGCTTGGTGTCATTCATGCACGCCACCCGCTTACCCCTCTCCTTGGCCTGCCCCAAGGCGGGCAGAAGCAGCGACGTCAGAATGGCAATGATGGCGATCACCACGAGCAGCTCAATCAGCGTGAAGGCGGAGGCACTCCGTTGTTTGGGACGATTCGCTTCGGGGGCGTGATTTTCGGACGGCGAAACTTTTCCCGCCATCGCAGTGATCAGCTTTTTTTGAGTCGTAGCAGTCATAACATCAAAGAGTTTTTGCGGCTGTACGCTCACGTGTCTGGGTCGTGATCAAGGTCGCAAACGGGCCTCTCATCCCGCTAGTGGCGATTGCGTCCTTTATCTTAAATTGCGGCGAACTCCCGGTCCGCGCACTCGATGGCGTGGCGCGGCGTGTTCATGGCGTGCGTCCGATGCGATGCCACTCCAGGTAAGCCAGCGCCACATCCCATGCCGCGTTGTAGTTCACCCAGCCTTCCAAGTGGCGGTAATTGCCGTTCGGATTGAACGGATACATCTCCGTCCCTGGCGATGAAGAGAGACAGCCACGCGTCGTCTCGAGACGCGCGCAGACATTGTTCGCAAACTTCCTCGGCCATCCCCGCTCGATGAGCGGGAACCCCTTCTCGGGATGT
>DATHEW010000315.1:0-2952 GCA_035318425.1 Candidatus Acidiferrum sp.
TTCGAGCCAGTCGGCTTGTCGTCCGGCCCCGGCACACTCGATCTCGCGGCGCCGATCAATGCGGACGAAGGTTCCTGGTATCTTCAACCCGCAGCTTCAGCGCAAATCCGCGTGCCTTGTTGCGATCTTTCAACTCTGCTCAAAAAGCACGGCCACTCGCGCGTTGACCTGCTGAAGATCGACATCGAAGGCAGTGAATTCTCTGTGCTGGACGACATTCTTGCCCGGCGAATCCCCGTCCGCCAGATCTGCGTGGAATATCACCACGGAATGATCCCAGGGATTCGCCGCAGCCAAACGATTCGGTCGATCCTGGCACTTCGCCGACGAGGCTATCGCCTGCTGCACCAGGACGGG
The DNA here is from genome assembly GCA_035318425.1 of Candidatus Acidiferrum sp. Lineage (GTDB taxonomy): Bacteria > Verrucomicrobiota > Verrucomicrobiia > Limisphaerales > SIBH01 > JANNGC01. Next base: position 358 of record DATHEW010000315.1, read on the forward strand.
ACGAACCACACGTTCCTGTGGACTGCCGCGTGGCCGCCGCGTAACTAGCAGTCCTCGGCGAGCATCTGTTCGTAAAGTCTGGCGTGCTCATCGACCATGTGTTCGACGCTCATTCCTTTATCGAGCACGGAGTTTCGCGCCACTCCTTGGAACTCACCGCGCAGTCGATCGTTCGCCAGCAACCTGTCGATCGCATCAGCCATGCTGCTCACATCTCCGCATGGTACGAGCAGGCCGTTCACTCCATCAGTAACGATCTCGGTATTTCCGGGAATGTTCGTTCCGATGCAAGCGCACCGCATGAGCATGGCTTCCTGGAGGGCAAGCGGCAGTCCCTCAAAAAACGAAGGCTGCACAAAGACCGCAGCACGCCGCATGAAATCGAGCGCGTCGGGTCGGGAACCAAGCATTTCGATACGACCCTGAAGTCTTTGCCGCGCAATGATGTCACGGATCTGGTGTTCACACTCAGGCGCATTGATCCCTCCCAGAATGAGAAGATTCCAATCGGGATGGCGACTCGCGATTTTCGCAAAAGCTTGCGCCAGGATTAGCTGCCCTTTACGGGGCGCCACATGCCCAACGCTCAGCACGACCCGCTCTTTAGTGCTCTCGCTCGCCGACATTTCAGAAACAGCGAGGCGCGAGTGATAGATCGTTTGGAAACGATTGCGCAAAGGAAAGTATCTGTTCCGCAGACGTGCCTCACCCCAGCGCGAAACTGTGACCTCTCGTCGGAGATGCCGAAGCGTGTTCATTTTCCCGGCCCATGCGACCGGCCATGTCGCGACCTTGAACCACCAGGGCTTTTCAGGCCCGCAATATCCTTCGAGGGGTCCGATGACGAGATGCACCGTCGAACACGTCGCCACCCCGCGGCGAACGGCGCAGGGAATCGGACTGTGTCCGAGCAAACGGTTCCCAAACCCGAATGGCCCGCCGTAATGAAAATGCGCTAGTTCTACCCCGTGCTGCGCCAGCGCCACGCCGAGTTCCCGCGCGGTCGCGATTGAGGCCCGCTGGGGATCCCAGCGAATTAGTGATGTGAAGCTGTCGCGATGCGGCGACCGGTCCAGTGTTTCTTCGGTGTCCGGCGAAACCAACGTGATTTCATAACGTGAGGAAAAATGCCGCGCGAGTACTGCGCACAATACGCTCACACCGCCTTGCAGATCGATTGGATACTCCAGACACAAAGCGATTTTGTTGCGACGCGTTGGATTGGTGATGGAATGGGCGGACATCTACGCGGCACGTCCTATTGAAAAGCACGAATGAACGCAAGACCGTGCCGCGCCAGGCAACCAACAAAGCGCAGGGCGACGCGCCTGCCGCGCGTCGCCCTGCTGATGTGCAACCCGGCGTCTGCCGGAGTTGCTCAAAGCAGGCGGTCACCTCCCCTGGTATTCAGCTCACCTGCTTTGCTTATTCGTCTGAAGCCGGGCGCGCTGTTTTGGGCAGCGCGCCCGTTTCCCCCAACCTCGCTTTGCTTGCGAGCAAGTGGATGCACCTCCTTGCAGCCACCCACTTAAATCAATCCCGTCACTCCTCTTCTTTGTCGCTGACTGCTTCGGCGTTGATTTCGCTCTCGGCAATTTCCGTCAGCAATTCGTCAGTGGTCTTTTCTTCATCGAGCGTTTCCTTGAGCAACTCAGAGGCTTCATCAAGCCCGAGCAAGTCGCACCACGTGCAAAGAGTGCCGTAGGTCGCGATCTCGTAGTGCTCGACCTTCTGGGCGGCCGCGATGAGCGCCGCGTCAGCCGTCGCGGAGTCCTTGTGTGCCTCCATCATCTCTTTGCCCTCTTCGATGAGACCTTGCATCGCTTTGCACGTCTTGGCTTTCGCTGTTTCGCCCAACGCTTCAAACGCGCGTTCAAGCCGTTCCACGTGTTGTTCCGTTTCCTCCAAGTGACGCTCGAAAGCTTCTTTCAAACGCTCGGACTGCGCGGCTTTCGCCATCTTGGGCAACGCCTTGAGCAGTTGTTGTTCGGCGTGATAGACATCACGCATTTCTTCGACCAGCAGTTCCTGTAGATTGTTCTCTTCCTTCTTCATAGACCCTCGGTGTTAACGGTTCAGTATTCCAACGCGGTTGCGTTCACTCGCCACACTTAGCCGCTGATGTGCCAATGTGAGAGCCAGCGCGTGCCCGTGAATTTTCCGCTTGAAGATTGAAGCAGCGACGGGCCTCGCGTCGAGCGAGGTGCAAGCTGAGCACGAATCGGAAATGCAAATCGCAAATCAGCGGACGAAGAATAGTGCGAGACCCACCAGTGCTCCCCCGGCCACGAGCCACGTCGAGTTCACTCGAAAGCGAAGCAGCAACACCAAGCTTGCGAATGCCAGAAGCACAGTGGGTAAATCCACGAAGGCGCTCCGTCCGAGGTACCATGTCACCACGGCCATGAGTGCGAGCGACGCCACATTAACACCATCGAGGATTCCGCTGGCGACCGGTGAGCGTCGCAACCGGGATATCCACGGCGCGGTGATCGCAACGAAGATGAACGCCGGGAAAAATATCCCAATCGTCGCCAGCATCGCGCCCGGGAATCCGCCGAGCACGTAACCAATGAACGTCGCTGTCGTGAATAC
>DATHEW010000316.1:0-5357 GCA_035318425.1 Candidatus Acidiferrum sp.
GCTGCTGCCCCATGAGTGAAGTGGGCGCCTCACCGGCCGGTGGGACTTCCACTACCTGGCGGACATTCGCTGGAGAAGGGTTGGTGCCGATCGGGAGGTTGAGCGTGCTGGTCCCGCTGTCATGCTCGCCTTGGAAAGTAATAGAGGCGGGGGTGCGCGAGCTGCAATCCTGCGGGTTGTTGTTGGTGATGATCAGGCGCGCCGAGGTCACATCGCCCTGGAAGATCAGCGGTGCCTGCGGTTCCAGATAGATATTGTAATTTCCATGCACCGGCCCCGTGACAGTCATGGGCGGTCCTGGATTAATTTCAAGTTCGAGGTTGTAGAAGATCGCAAACTGGAACAACGGAATGGTGGTCACTTCCACATCCTGTCGGACACCAGCCGTAATGCCGAAGGGACTTGTCGTATCCTTTGCATTGGAAACGACACGAAAGGCGGTCGCATACCCATGCAACCCCTGGTACTGCGCGGTCAGGACGCGGAATTCCGATGGAGGCAAATACTGGATGTACGTCCTGCCCACGTTTCCCTGGGCGTCCGTGAAGCGGTAGTTGCTGACCAGCGCTTCTTCGGAAGGCAACGGAACAGTCGTCCGGTAACTGTTGATGTTCGCGAAGTTCTCGGCGTCGCCGCCTATCTGGTAATCGTAGGCAATTCGTGAAATCACTTTCTCCGTAGCCGCTTCCGCCATGGCGATCGTGCGATTGTATTCATTGTTCCGCTGGGAGAGACGATTATTTGTCGTTGTCCACGCGAGCAGTGAGCCGGCAGCAAGCAGAGTTGCACTGCCCAGCACGAGCACCGTAACGAGTGTTGAACCGCGATTGTTGGTGACGAATGAACGTAATTTCATATCAGAACACAACCCGCCGAGTGATCTTCGCGGTGAGTTGGTAGTAGTCGTAGTATTCTCCCGGCCCGACAGCCATCTGCGGGTACTGGATCTGAAAGAACTGTAACGTCATGCTGATCACGCGATTGTTGAAGTCATTCGAAAGCACGGTCCCTGTATAGTCCTCGGCGCGGAACACCATTTGGTTGCTCACTGAATTGGCGATGACCATTGCGGCCGTGGTCCCGTTCGTCGTGCGCTTCAGCTTTTTGTCGCTTGAGTCCCAAAAATACCGAATGAATGGAGAGGTGGTATCAACCGTGGGAAAAATTTGGATCGCGCTGCCCTCCTGTCTGGCCCACGGCGCCACCGCAGTAAACGAGTTGAGCGTGCCATTGCCGATGCGAACGAGCTTTGCCGCCTTGATCTCGTCGTTCAGCAGCGAGATGGTTTTGCGCGCTTCGTCGCTGGCGCCGAGCTTCGGCTTGATGAACTGCGTCGTCTTCAATCCGTAAATGTATGTGGAGATAATTGCTCCCATCGCGATCACCATCGTGACCATCGAGATCAGAAACTCCACCAGCGTGGCGGCCCGTCTGGCCGTGGATCGAACTGAAGCGTTGATTTTCATTGGTCGGGAGCGCGGTAACTCAGAGCGCTGTTGGTGAAGATTCCCCGATTGGGGAAGCGCCACGTGGTTTCCACGTAAATCGACTTCACCGGTGGAGTGGTGCTGACTGTACGGACCACGATGCGGTTCGTTGCCCACACGATGTTCGTCTTGCTGATTGGAATATCGAGAATGTTCGTCGATTTCTTAGCGATATTGGTCACTTGATCCACCGGCGGATATGCGTACGGATCCCATGTTGCGGAACGCGCTTGCTCGATCGGCTGCATGGCCAGGGATTGAGCGGCGAGAGAATAACACGCCCACTCGGCCGTGCGGTGCGACTGCATGTAGCCGCTCACGATGCCGATCACCATCACACCCAACAAGATCAACGAAATGACCACCTCCACCAGAGTGAGCCCGTGAGTTCGATTTTTCTTCGTCGCGTCCTTACATCCGACGGGGGTACGGTAGTGCCCATCGGTCTTAGGAATGGACACAATCCCACGCTGCAAAAGCATGACAACGCACGAGCAGCTTGGCTGCCAAGTAAGGGCCAACGGCCCTAGCTTGGAGTGACGGTGTCGGTTGGATTTCCGGCGGACACGCGAAGAGAAGCGGAAGAGGACAAGGTAGAATTCCGCCGCTATAGGACTCTTGCGAGCACAGCCTGACTGGCAGCAAAGACCTCGGCGTGCAGCGAACGTCCGTGCGAGTCCATGGTGACCACCACCGGAAACGCCTCGACCTCGAATTCCCAGATCGCTTCGGGCGCTCCAAAACGCTCCATAAAATAGACACCGCGCACTCGCTTGATACACTCACCCAACACCTGTGCAGCCCCGCCAACGGCGTGCAAATACACGCAGCCAAACTTCTGACACGCGGCCAAAGTTCTGTCCCCCATCCCGCCTTTGCCGATCACCCCACGGATGCCGAACTTCTCGATGATGTCCGCCTGGTAAGGCTCTTCACGGATCGAAGTCGTCGGGCCGGCGGCGGTCGCCTTCCAATTCCCCTGTTCGTCTTGGATCACGACCGGCCCGCAGTGATAGAGCAACCCGCCGCTCAGGTTCACCTCGGGCGGCAGCGCGCCGCCTTCATGCAAGTATTTGTGAACCGCGTCGCGACCGGTGAAGAGCACGCCGGTGATCGAGACTTCGTCACCAACTCTCAGCGACCGGATCTTGTCTTCGGTGAATGGAGCTTGAAGCGTGATCATCTCAGTAAAGCCATTTGGAGATGCGGTTCTGTGAATCGAGTTCCACTCCCTGCCGGCGATACGCCCAGCACATGTAGCTCACGCTGACGAAGAACGACGCGGGCACGCGGTTCGCCGCGCAAATTTTCACGCCGAGCAATGTGGTCTTGCCACCGAATCCCATAGGCCCGATGCCCAGTTCATTCGCCGTCTTAAGGATTTCCTGTTCCATCGCATCGAGCTCCGCGACTGAGTTTCGGTCCGGCAGGGTGCGAAGGAACTGCTTTTTGGAAAACTCATAACCAGTCGCGCGGTCGCCGCCAATGCAGACGCCGAGAATACCAGGACCGCAACCCTTGCCCTGCGCCTGCTGCACACAGTCGAGGATCACTTTGCGGCAGCCGTCGAGATCGCGGTTGGCGTGAAGCTTCTCGTTGGGCAGCGAATACTGCGCGCCCACATTTTCGCATCCGCCGCCCTTCAGGACGAGCCGCACGCTCACATCCGGCGACCGGTGCTGGTGAAAGTGTATTGCCGGTGCGCCTGGGCCGACGTTGGTTCCGTCATTCTTTCCACTGATCGAATCAACGGAATTCTGGCGGAGATAACCTTTCTTCGTCGCCAGCGTCACCGCTTCGCGCGCGGTTTCATCGAAATCGATTTGATCGAAGCCGGCCGGACATTCGACGTAGAACAAGATGCTTCCAGTATCCTGGCAGATCGGCTGCGACTTTTGCTTCGCGAGCTCGATATTGCGCTCGATGATTTTGAAAGCAGACTCGGCAATCGTGCCTTTCTTCTCCGTCTCGAGAGCGTTCAGGATGCCTCGTTGAACGTCATCCGGGATTTCGGCAGACGTGCGGCGAATCAGTTCAACCAGTGACTCTTGCAGTGCGGACATTGGACCGAGAAATTAGGAATGGCTCAGCGCCAAGTCAATCGGCGCGCTTGTCTTCCGTTCACCGCGGTTTGCTTTTCGCGAACGGAATGCTCGTTCGTGCAAACTGGCTCCCACCAGGACCACGAGCGAATTTTGGAGTTTGGAGTTTGGGATTTCCTCACGCTACTCTCCGCGCCGCATGAACGAAAACCCAGTGCCCAGGCTGTCCAAAGTTCCCTTCATCATTGGCGATGCGCTACTGCTCGCCGTGGCGGCGTGGCTGGCATTCCGGGCGAACCCGCTCGATACATGGCACGTCGTCTTGCTCGTCACGGCAGTGGCAATCGGCGCATGGCTTGCGGTCGCGCCCTTCATCATTGAATTCCGCGCGAAAACAAAACTGACCGAAAGCGAGCAACTCGCGAGCGCCGCAGTTCAACTCGGGAACCTGGACTCACTCGCGCACCAGATCTCCAACGCCACTTCGGAATGGCAGCACATTCACCAAAGCACGACCCACGCGGTGACAGCCGCGGACCAGATCGCTGAGAAGATGATTTCCGAAGCACGCAATTTTGGCGAAGTGCTCACGAAGATTAACGAGACGGAAAAAAATCATCTTCGCCTGGAGGTCGAAAAGTTGCGCCGCAATGAAGGCGAGTGGCTGCAAGTCATCGTCCGCATTCTCGATCACATCAACGCTCTGCATCAGGCCGCAGCGCGATCAGGTCAGAAGAACCTGATCGAACAACTCACGCAGTTCCAGAATGCCTGCCGGGACACCGCGCGCCGCCTCGGCCTCGTCCCGCTCGTGCCGCCAGCCGGTGCGGCATTCGATGGCAAGCAACATCAACTGCTGGAAGGTCAAACGGCGAAGGATGGCGCTGCGATCGTCGATCTGGTGGCGCCCGGGTACACTTTCCAGGGACAACTGCTGCGCCTTCCCGTCGTGGTCGTAAAAGAAATCGCCCCTGAAAAGGATGAAGAGTCCGACGCGCAACTCTCCTTCGACGATCGCGCGAAGACGCCCGCTTAACGCACGGCCGGCTTCGCTTCAGCGCCATCGATCAAGCGCTTCTTGGCGACGGCATACTCGTCGTCCGTGAGCGCGCCCGAGTCATGGGCATGCCTGAGGTCGGTGAGTTGTTTGCCGAGCGTGGGCTGGCCTTTGGCTTCGCGCTGATTTTCAGGCACGCTGTTGCCCAGAGCAAACACGCATCCATTTAGAAGCATTGCCGCGAACACCGCCGCAACCGTTGTAAGAACCGTTCGTTTCATTCTTTTCCTTTCCCCAACAGCTTATTATTCAACCGATCCGCTGCTAAACCCGCGAAAAAACTATCTCGTTCCCATCCCCACGCTCTGTACCGTCTGGAACAATTTTCCCTCCGTCTTGATGCTTGGGGCGATAATGATCTCGGTTTCTTGAAAATGGCGGATGGTCTCCGCGCCGACATTTCCCATGCAGGTCGTGATGGCGCCGACGAGATTCTGGGAACCGTCGTCCACCGTTGCAGGTCCAAAAAGAATCTGCTTCAGCGAACCAGTCACACCCATTTTGATACGAGTGCCACGCGGCAGATTCGCATGCGGCGTGGCCATGCCCCAGTGATTGCCGCGGCCGGGCGCTTCCTTGGCGCGCGCAAACGCACTGCCGACCATCACGGCGTCCGATCCGCACGCGAGCGCTTTGCAAACATCGCCGCCCTTGCTCATGCCACCGTCCGTAATGATCGGAACGTAGCGGCCGGTTTTCTTGTGGTAATAATCGCGGGCCGCCGCGCAATCGACCGTTGCGGTCACTTGCGGTACTCCGAGGCCCAGCACA
>DATHEW010000317.1:0-2444 GCA_035318425.1 Candidatus Acidiferrum sp.
TTTCGGTGATCGGTTTTTTCGCGCGCGCTTCGATCACGGCATCCGTATCCAGAAAATCAAAACGAAGCTGCTGCGCGACAAGTCTGCCGACCGAAGACTTGCCCGTTCCCATGAACCCGCACAGAGCGATATTTCGGATGGTTCGGGGGGAGATCATGCTGCGAGAATCCTCCTCGACTCCGCTGGATGCACGCAGAATCTTCACTCGTATCAGATAATGAAGTCCAGCGCGCTCACCGGCTCGTGCTGCAGACGTTTCGCTCGCTCACACAGTTCCGCGACGGTTACTTTCTCCACGATCTGCACCACGGCATCTCGCGCCTCCTTCATCACAGATCGAATCGCGCACCGGGCTTCGTCCGGGCAGGTGCATTTCTCATAGAAGCGTTCACTCACGCAACTCACCGGCGCCAGCGCGCCTTCCACATGACGAATAATTGCTGCCAGCGTGATGTTCTGCGGCGGGCGTGCGAGGCGGTATCCTCCGGTAATGCCGCGCCTGCTTTCGAGCACCCCGGCCGACTTCAGATCGTTGAGGATCTGTTCCAGGAATCGTTTCGGGATATTCTGTTCGGTGGAAATCCGCTGAATGGGGATCACGTGTGATCCGTAGTTCGACCCGAGGACGAGCAGGGCGCGCAACGCATATTCGCCTCGAGTAGAAAGTTTCATGGCGACGCAGGTTAGAATCCGCACTGTTCTAATCAAGTAGTTAATCTTCAGAACAACGATTGTGAATCTAATGCTCTGACTTCAATCTTGATTTCAACGAAAGAGATTAAGAGTTAGATACTCTATTGACTTGATAGAGATTTGGAATAATCTCCGCACGCAGACGAAAGGGAAACGATCAGCATGAACGCGGAAATCAACTTGAGCGAAGCAACTTCGACCTGGCTGTCCATTGTGACTAAACAGGTCGAATCTTTACGCTTTGGCGTGGTGCAAATCGTAGTCCACGAGAACCGCGTGGTGCAGATCGAGAAGACCGAGAAAGTGCGGCTCGATAAGCCTGAACCCACGCACTGATCTTTTGCCGACTGGAAAAACCGGAGGCTCCAAAACCCAAATCGTGAACTGACCGAACCATCGGAGGAGAAACAGAATGAACGAACAACGGAATGAAACTTAATCGATGGATGGTAATAGCGGCGCTTCTCAGTGCCCAGGCGGGCTACGTTCTCGCTGAAGCTCAGAACGATGAATTGGGCCGCTTGAAACAACAACTCCAGGAATTGGACCAGAAGGTGCGCATTCTCGAACGCAACAAGGAGCTTGAAACCGAAGTGGCTGATGCCAAGGCCAAGACATTGCCCACGGTGAACCTGGGCGCGAGCGGATTGAATGTCAGCACGGCCGATTCGAACTTCGTGCTGCGCATTCGCGGATACGTGCAAGCAGACTCGCGCACCTTTCTTGATGATCACCCCGATCTGAAAGGCAACGACTCTTTCCTGCTGCGCCGCGTGCGACCGATCATCGAAGGAACAGTCGCGAAGGATTTTGATTATCGTATCATGCTGGACTTCGCTTCGGGTGTGACCTCTGGCACCGGCAACAACGGCTTCCTCCAGGACGGCTACGTGAACTACAAGCGCTTCTCCGGCGCGCAACTTCAAGTGGGCAAGTTCAAGGAACCGGTCGGCCTCGAACGTCTTCAGTCGGGAGCTAATCTTTTGTTCATCGAACGCGGTTTACCGACGCAACTCGTTCCCAATCGTGACGTGGGCATCCAGGTTCACGGAAAGTTTTGGGGCAACACGCTGGGTTACCAACTCGGTTATTTCAACGGCGTGGAGGATGGAGGCAGCGGTGACATTGAAACGACTGATGACGGCAAGGACATCGCCGCGCGGGTGTTCACGCATCCGTTCGATCAAACCGACATTGAGCCGCTGAAAAAGCTGGGGCTTGGTATCGCGGTGACGCACGGCCAGCACGAAGGCGCCCCGCGCAATTACTCCGCTGCCGGCCAGCAAGCCTGGTATCGGTGGCGCACAGGTGCGGGCACGAACGGCGCGAGCGCGAATGTCACTTCCGACGACAACACGACGCGCATCGCGCCGCAGGGTTATTACTACTGGGGGCCGTTCGGTGTGTTCGGTGAATACGTGATTTCATCACGAGATGCCGTGAGCGCTGCTGGCACCGCCTCTCGCCGCGAACGATTGGACAACCATGCATGGCAGGTGGCCGCGTCCTTTTTTCTCACGGGCGAGGAGAATTCATTCGGGCCTGTCACGCCGCTGCGGCCATTCGTATGGGGCGGTGGTGGATGGGGAGCGTGGGAACTCGTTGCTCGCATCGGCCAGTTGACCGTTGATGACGAAGCCTTCACCGATGGCAATGGTGATGGTCGTCCGGACTTCGCGTCTGACAATGCGCCGGAGCGCGTCACCGAATGGGGCGTCGGTCTCAACTGGCACCTGAACCGCAACCTGAAG
>DATHEW010000318.1:0-8972 GCA_035318425.1 Candidatus Acidiferrum sp.
CTCCGCGGTGGTGGATTGGAAGGACACCAGCGGCTTCGGCAGAGGCGACGAGCCACCGATCGTGCTCAGCTACACCGCCGCCGGAGATCCCGCCGTGCAATGCCTTGCCTACAGCACGGACGGGGGAAAGACGTTCACGAAGTACTCCGGCAATCCCGTCGTGAAACAAATCACCGGTGGCAATCGTGATCCCAAAATCATCTGGCACGAACCGACGAAGCGCTGGGTCATGACGCTTTACGTCGGCTTCGATGAACAGCGCGACGGCAAGAAAACGACGCGACACACGATTCATTTCCTCAACTCGCCCAACTTGAAAGATTGGACCATCACCAGCCAGGTCGAGGGTTTCTTTGAATGTCCTGACTTCTTCGAGCTGCCGATCGATGACGATGTAAAGAAAACGAAATGGGTGCTCACCGCCGCAAATGCCGAATACATGCTCGGCACTTTCGATGGACTGAAGTTCACGCCTGAGACACCCAAGTTGCCGGGGCATCACGGCAAAGGTTTTTACGCACCGCAAACTTTCAGCGACATGCCGGATGGACGCCGGATCCAGATCGGCTGGCTGCAAGCGCCCTCGCCGGGCATGTCGTTCAACCAATGCATGAGCCTGCCGCAGGAATTGAAACTCATCTCAACGCCCGAAGGTCCGCGCATGACGCGTGAGGTCGTTCCGCTTGGTTCGCTCGTGGCACGAAAGGAAGTGGTCCAAATCACATCAAATTCACTCGCGCTTGAGACGCAGGGCGCGTTTCAACTGTCGGCTGAGTTCGAGCCCGGCAGCGACACGGAATTGAAGTTCGTCGTGAACGGAACACCGATCATTTATTCCGCCGCAAAACAAGAACTCACGGTGAAGGAGCATCGCGTTCCGGCTCCGCTGCGGGGCGGCAAGCAGAAGCTCATCGTGTTCGCCGACCGCACGTCAATCGAAGTATTCGCCAGCGATGGCCTGATCTACCTGCCCATGCCCGCGACCTGGAATACGAACGCGCTCGGCGTGACCGTTTCGTTGAAAGGCGCTCCGCTGAAGGCGCAGAATATCGCGATGACAGAACTTCGTTCCATTTGGCGGTGACGTGCGGCGATTTGGAGTGCGCCGACCTGATGGCACTTTTTTTCCGGCACGACTTGGCGCGCCGCAGTTTGGCGACGAGTCGCCAAACCAAAAAGCGGTGACCAGTCACCGCAGTCCAAAGCCGTTCCCGGTTCGTCAGAAGGCCGCTTCGTAGAGCGCGAGGAAGTCGGCCTCAGTGATCGGTCGCGGATTGAAATTCGCCGTCCACTGCTTCCCTGCCTCGGCTGCGAGCAGCGCAAGTTTGCCGCTGTCCACTCCACACTCGCGCAAACGCGTCGGCATTTCCGCGAGAGTGAGCAACCGCTCGATCTCCTGAACCAGCGCGTCGATGGCTTGATCCAAACCGTCGCTGACGCAGGCGATCTCGGGCGCGGAGGCGAGTTGCGCGTAGGCGAGACGCGTTCGCTCATCAACGGCGTTAAAGCGGATCACGTGCGGCAACATCATCCCCACCGCCTGTCCATGCGCCACGTTGAAGTGTGCCGTCAACGGGTTCGCGGCCGAATGAGCCGCGCCGAGCATCGAGTTCTCGATCGCGGTACCGGCGAACGCAGCGCCGAGCAACATGCATCCGCGGGCGTCGCTGTCGCGTGGGTTCTCGATCACACGCGGAAGGTTCGGCATGAGCAGCTTGAACGCCTTGTGCGAACACATCACGGAGAACGGATTACGCTTTTTCGTCACCGCCGTTTCCACTGCGTGCGCGATCGCATCGATGCCAGTGCATGCTGTGACGCGTGGCGGTTGCGAGATCGTGAGCGCCGGATCAAGAATGGCGACGCGCGCTGTTGCTTTCAGATCGAGGCACGCCATCTTCTGATGCGTGTGCTCGTCGGCGATGAGCGCCGCACTCTGGCATTCGCTGCCGGTGCCAGCCGTCGTGGGGATCGCGACCAGCGGCAGCATTGGCCTGGTCGCCTTGCCCACGCCCCAGTAATCTTTCATCTGGCCGCCGTTCGTGAGCAGGAAGTTGCAACCCTTCGCTGTGTCCATTGAACTACCGCCGCCGAGCCCGATCAGCGCTTCGATCTTCGCTTCGCGCGCCACGGCGAGACAGGCATCCACATCACGCGTCGTCGGGTTCTCACGCACCTTGTCGAACACCACCGCGCTGACACCGTCCGCCGCGAGAGTTTTGATCAAATGAGCAACGTGGCCAGCGGCAACAATTCCGGCGTCCGTGACGAGCAGAATTTTTCGCACGCCGAGCTCGCGCACAATTTCACCGGTGCGATCGAGAGTGTTGACGCCGAAGACAAGCCGCGTGCGCGGTTGATAATCGAATGGAGCCATTGCGCTGTTCACTGCTGTCCCAACGTCCTGCATGAGATTACCAGACTGGAAAACATGCGCGCGTGTTCAAGACGAAATACATCACACGATGAATCGCACGTCGCCATCAAGCCACACGCCACGCGCGCGGAACTCGCGGTCGAACCACACCAGGTCAGCGCGCTTGCCGCGTTCGAGCGAACCGATCTCGCGGTCACGCCCAAGCTGCCGCGCGGGATTCAATGATGCCATGCGAACCGCATCCACAATCGACGCGCCGCCGAGTTGCACCGCGCGCCGCACAGCTTCGATCATCGTGAGCGTGCTGCCGGCGAGCGCGCTGCCGTCTTCCGTGAGCGCGGCATTTTCGGTGACACGCGCAGCGAGCGAGTTTTCGCTGCCCGCCTGGAATAACGTGCCTGGTTTCAAGCCCGCCCCGGCCATCGCGTCCGTGATCAGGCAAACACCATCGCGACCTTTGGCGTTGAAAAGCATCTTCATCAACGTCGGCGCGACGTGAACGCCATCAGCAATCAGTTCGCAGGAGATTTCCGGATGTGCGAGCGCGAATTCGAGCATGCCAGCGACACGATACGGCCCGCGTTTCGCCGCGGTGCTCATGCAGTTGAACGTGTGGGTGGCGTGGTCCAATCCAGCTTCGAGCGCCACGCGCAAATGATCTTCCGTCGCGTTCGTGTGACCACCGCTCGCGATCGAACCGTTCTTGCGCAGCGCGTGAATCAGCGGCAGCGCGCCCGGTTCCTCGGGCGCCAGCGTCATCTCGGCGATCAGCGCGCCGTAACGCAGATACTTTTTCCATTCCACAGCGAGCGGAGGCCGAATCTCAGAAGGGTTTTGCGCGCCTGACTTCGCCTTCGAGATGAAGGGCCCTTCGACATGGACACCGATGACGCGCGAGCCGCCAAGCGACTTGTTGTGCCACGGCTTTGCGGCGTTGAGCACGCGGATGATTTCGGATTCCGCAGCCGTGACGGTGGTGAGCGCGATGGAAGTCGTACCGCCGCGCAGATGAAATTCCGTGATGACACGGAACGCGTCTGCCGTGCCTTCCATCGTGTCGCGTCCCAGCGCACCGTGGATGTGCAAATCGATGAAGCCAGGCGCGAGATAGCCACCCCGCAGATCGACCGCATCGGCCGATGCTTTCGCAGAAGAGAGGCGCGCAATTTTTCCTTCGCGCACCTCGATCGAGCCGCGCTGGATCGAGTCGGGAAGAATCAGTTGGGCGTTGGTGAAGCGCATATCAGGGTTCCGTCTTCTTGAGCGACGCGAGATACTCGACCAGATCGACCAGTTCCTGCGTCTTCATGGTCTGCTGCAAACCGGTCGGCATGATCGAAGTCTTCATCTGTGCCATCGATGCGATTTCGGAACGCTTGTGCCGCGTAATGATGCCGTTGGTGTCCTTGATCGCAACTTCATCCGCCGTCTCGCTCGCTTTCAATCCGTAAGCTTCATCACCGTTCTTCAGTTCCATTTGCCATGCTTCGAAGCCAAACGAAATCCCTGCGCTCGGGTCAAGGATCGCCTCGTAAATTGCTTCCTTCGCGAGCTTGGTGCCGATCTCCGTGAGCGCCGGTCCGACATCGGTTCCTTCCTTGCGAACTTGATGGCACTTGGCACAACCGACCGTCTCGCGGCGATAAATTTCCGCGCCGTTGCTCGGGTCGCCTTTCATCTTCACGAGCTCCGAAACTGGCGGGAGTGGCTGCGCGTTTTGTCCGGAAGGCAATGGGAGAATGCTACGGGCTTCATTCTGAATCTCAGGCCAGCGAGCGCTGTTCAACTCGGTCGCGGCGATGAATTTTAAATTGTCCGGCAGCTTCTCGGCCTTCGCGAGCGCGAGCAATGCCGCTGCTCCGTCTTGTGTTTGTGAAAGGGCGCGCACGCTCGCACGGCGCACCTCGATGTTTCGCTTCTCGTCCGTCACCAGCGGTTCGAGCAACGCCCTGCCCCGCTTCTCCTTCGCATTTCCCAATGCCTGCACCAGACGCACACTGTCGGCGACATTCGTGGTGTCGATGGCTTGTTGCACCACTGCGACATCCTTGCCGGCCAGCACGAGCCGCATCGCTTCCACGCCGCTTTCGTCAGCCGGATTGTTCAATGCCACCTCCAGCAACCCGGCGTTCCTGTCCTTGAGATTGAAATGGCGCACGAGCTTCACGTAATTCGGTGTGCCTCGAGTCCTGTTGAGAACGCGCTCGACGGCTGCTTTGATCGCAGGTTTCTCGTCCAGATTCACGTTCTCCAATCGCGTGAGCGTCTCGACAGCGGTGTTGATTTTCTCCTGGTCGGCGTCGGCGGCAAAACCTGATGAGGCGAACAACAGCGAACACGTGAGAACGAGGCCGAGTTTGAATCGGCTGCCAATTAACAGCCCGGCTTGGCGCGAATGGTTCCTGCTCATCGTTTCTTCTACGAACGTAAACAGCTCTCGAATTTCAAGCTTCAGAATTCTTACGAACTTTTCCAGTGCGGCCATGCGCTCCCGAGTTTTCCTTGAAGCACGGAATTGGAATGCGAGCTTGTGCGCTTCGCGATGAATGGAGTTACATCGCGGCATCACCCAGATGAAAAATATTTCGCGTCCGCTTTTCGCTGCTCTCACCGTCATCACCACAGCTGCTGTTGCCGCGGATTTGCCGCCAGTTCCCGCAGAGTCGATCGCTCAGAAGAAGGAACTTTTGTTCTCGGATGATTTCGAGGGCGCGGAGCCGGCGAAGGTCTGGCACAAGGTAGTACCGACGTTTGCCGTGGAAAAGGGGGTGCTGAAAGGGACGCAGACGCGTGACGTGAATATCCCCGCGACAGACGGCAAGCGCGCTGTGACGGCTCATGCGGCGGTACATGGATTGGAGATTCCCACGAAGGACAGCGTCGTGGAGTGCAGGATCCGGCTCGATGGTGCCACGTTTGTGAGCGTGGAGTTCGACGATCGCAAATACACTGACGCTCATTACGGCCACATCTGCCTTGCTCAGGTTCGCACCAACGGCATCACCATCATCGATCAGCGCGATGGGAATATGCGCAACGATATTTACGAGATGAGCAAGGATCCGACGAAGAAACCGGAGCGCGCCAAGCTGCTCATGGGACGCCAGGTGGCCTATCCCGCGAAAGTCGAAGCCGGCAAGTGGCACACGCTCGTGGTCGAATCAGTGGGCGACGCCATGCGCGTCACGCTTGATGGCAAACCCGCCGCGTATCACAAGTCCTCGGGCATTGGTCATGCGACCAAGTCCAAGATTGAATTCGGCGTGGGCGGTAAGGACGGCTACTTCGATGACCTCAAGGTCTGGAATGCCGAGCCAACCCGGCGATAGCACACGCCGTCGATTCGACGTGCTTACGCCTTCTTCACGAAACACGCTTTCAGTCCCACGGCCACGCCTTCCATCCGGCACGAGATTTCGTGGTCGCCCTCCACGAGCTTGATGGGCTTGGACCTGGTGCCGCCTTTGAGAACTTGTGACGAGCCTTTCAACGGAAGGTCTTTGATCAGCATCACGCAATCGCCGTCGGCGAGAATCTGGCCGTGAGCGTCCTTGACGATACGCGGAGCGTCGGGCGCATCAGGTTCGGGGACCCGTTCCCATTCGTGGCCGCAGGTGACGCATTCATTGCGTTTCGGGTGTTCCAAAACGTCAGTCATCTCGCACATAGGGCACGCCGCTTTGCTCATGAAGGAAACAGCTTAGCTGCTTGCCGCTTCGGAACTCAATCGCGCACTTGGCTTCAATGGAATTGCCTTTGAGTCAAAGCGGAGGCGAAATGGCGCCATGATTCGACCCGCCAGAACTTTTGTTTTCCTCGTGTCGCTGATGCTCGCCGCCGCGTCGGTCCATGCGCAGAAGAAAATCGTGGCGTATGTGCCGAACTGGATTGATCTGAACGTGTTCGCCGCCACGATTGATTACTCAAAACTCACCCACATCAACGTGGCGTTTGAGAATCCGGTGAATGCGGACGGGAATATTTCGTTCAACCGAAAGAACGAAGCGCTCATCGCCCGCGCGAAGACAAATGGCGTAAAAATTCTCGTCTCCATTGGCGGCGGCTCAGCTTCCGAGAACAAAGCGTTGCTCAACCGCTATTTTGATTTGTTGAGTGACGTGAAGCGGGCGGGCTTCGTGGACAAGCTCGCGGAGTATGTCTCGAAGCATGGCTTCGATGGACTGGACGTGGACATCGAGGGGCCGTCGATCAACAAGGATTACGGCGCGTTCATCCGCGATCTGGCGAAGGTCTTGAAGCCAAATGGAAAGTTGCTCACGTCGGCCCTCTCTCAAGGTTACGGTGGCAACAATGTGCCGAACTCCGTGTTCGAGCACTTCGACTTCGTGAACATCATGGCTTACGACGGCACAGGCACGTGGGACCCGAAGCGCCCGGGGCAGCATTCGTCATTCGAATTTGCGAAACGGAACGTTTCCTACTGGCTGGATCGCGGTTTACCCAAATCGAAAGCGGTGCTGGGTGTGCCGTTCTACGGCTACGGCTTCGGCGACGCATTTCGGAAATCGAGCTACGCTTATCGTGAGATTCTCGCCGCACATTCCGGCGCGGAGAAGGTCGATGAGATCGGGAACACGATCTGGTACAACGGAATCGCGACGATCAAAGCGAAGGCGGCTTACGCGAACGAAGCCGGTTTGGCGGGAGCGATGATCTGGTCACTGGACAATGACGTGAAGGGTGAAAGGTCATTGTTGACGGCGTTGCACGAGACGCTGGTTCCCGGGCCCATCTCAAGTTTTGAGAGGGTGAAGACAGCGACAAGCGTTCCGCCTCCCTCTCCCCATTGAGGGAGAGGGAAGCCCGCGCCCGTCGGCATTTTGTTTTCTATGTCACGCCAACCACACAGAAAATGAGATGCGCCCCGGATCAGCGTGTGAGCCGCGCCGGGATTGCGTTCGGTGCGGGAGTTTTGTTCAATCTGCGAATTCCATGAAGCCGTTGATTAAATCGATTGCCGCCCTTTGTTGCCTGGTCGCCGCCACGTTGCCCGCGGCAGAGCGAACTCCGGTGAATCGCGCCGTAGGCGAGAACAAAGCGACACCGCCCGGACGCATCAAAGCCGCGCCAGGATTCCAGGTGGAGCTGCTCTATTCAGTGCCGGGCGAGTCGCAGGGATCGTGGGTGAATCTTTGCACAGATCCGAAGGGGCGCATCATCGCGAGCGATCAGCACGGCGGGCTGTATCGCTTTCAACCGCCGGCGCCCGGACAGCCGCTTGATCCCGCGAAGATCGAGAAGATGCCCGCGCAGATTCGCGCCGCGAACGGATTGCTCTGGGCATTCGGTGCGCTCTACGTGGGAGTGAATGACTACGAGAAGAAAATTCCCAGCGGCGTGTATCGCATCACTGATTCAGATGGAGACGATCAACTCGACAAGGTGGAGTTGCTCCGCGCGATCAAGGCGGGCGGCGATCACGGCGTGCATGCCATTCTTCTCGCACCGGATGGCAAGTCGCTCTTCTTGATTACCGGGAACAATGCGGATTTCACTGAAGCGAGTTCGTCTCGCGTGCCGTTGCGATGGGGCGAAGATCATCTCCTCGCGCGCATGCCGGACGGTCGGGGTCACAATCGCGATCGGCTTGCGCCGGGCGGCATCATCTACAAGTTTTCTCCGGACGGAAAAGAGTTCGAAGTGTACTCGACGGGCTTCCGCAATATTTTCGACGCAGCGTTCAATCGAGATGGCGAGTTGTTCACCTACGACGCGGACATGGAGTACGACTTCAACACGTCGTGGTATCGCCCCACACGGATCAATCATGTGACGAGCGGGAGCGAATGGGGCTGGCGCAATGGCGCGGGCAAGTGGCCGGAGTTTTATCCGGACAATCTTCCCGCGGCGCTGAACATCGGGCCCGGATCGCCGACCGGAGTGACCTTCGGCTACGGTGCGAAGTTCCCGGCGAGATACCAGGAAGCGCTCTTCGCGCTCGACTGGAGTTGGGGCAAGCTCTTCGCGATTCATTTCAAACCGAGCGGTTCGACTTACACGGCGGAGAAGGAGGAGTTTCTTTCCGGCGCGCCGCTGCCGCTCACGGACGCGATCATTCATCCCCGTGACGGTGCTATGTATTTCGCCATCGGTGGGCGCAAGGTGCAGTCGGGATTTTATCGCGTGACTTACACTGGGAAGGAATCGACGGCTCCTGCCAAAGCTTCGATCTCGGCCGGAGCAAAGGCGCGCAAGGAACGTCACGCGCTCGAAGTATTCCACGGCAAGCAGGATCCCAAAGCACTGAAGGCCGCATGGCCCGAGCTTGATAATAAGGATCGCTTCATCCGGTGGGCAGCGCGCGTGGCGATTGAACATCAGCCAGCGGCGACGTGGTCTGAACGTGCTTTGACGGAGAAGAATACGGGACGACAAGTCGAAGCGTTGCTGGCGCTCACGCGTGTCACGGGAATTGATCCGCTGCATCGCAAGCCATCCGACTCGCCAATGGACAAGGCGATGCAGGGAAAGATTCTCGACGCTTTGAGCAAGCTCGATTGGAAGAAACTGAATCACGAGCAACGGCTCACGCTCGTGCGCACGTACGAGATTTGCTTTGTCCGTTTCGGGCGAC
>DATHEW010000319.1:0-2468 GCA_035318425.1 Candidatus Acidiferrum sp.
GTCGTCCAGGCGCGCGACCAGTTTTGTCGTGAGAGCGGCTGTCCACTCGAGTTTCTCCCCGCGAGGATCGTCGATCCGCTTCGCGCCCTTTTTTCGCACACGATAAATCCCACCCAGCACGTCGGGCTTGTAGAGCTGCGATGTCGGGCAACACAGCTTGTACCAACCGCCCGTGTCGATCACGATGAGCGAGCCGTCCGCGTCCTCGAGCACGTCGGTTGGATGAAAGTCTGAGTTGTCGCTGACGAGGAAATCCGAGTCGATGGTGCGATAGGTCGCGCCGTCCTGCTTCATGATGTGACGCGTGACTTTGCGCAGGTTGAAATTACAGACGAACAAATCATCTTGGTAATCCTCGCCGAACGACCACCCCGACTCGTAGCGAGTCAGTCCCGCGGGCGCAGCGGGTCCAAGATGCGTCATAATCGGCATCAACTCGCCCGTGCGCACATGACCATCGAGCACATCGTGATCCTTGCCGTACACGCCGCCGTAGATCGCGTGGATCAAACCGTCTCGCCTGCCGCCTTCAGGATGCTGGAAGAATGTGCCGGACAATATCGGCTCGCCCTCCGCCGTGAACGCCAGCCCGACGGGATTATCCATCCCGCCCGTCATCACCGGTTCAATGCCTGTGCCATCCGGGCGCGCGCGAAAAATGTGCGAGGCGCGCGTGGTGGATTCTTTTCCGTTCGCAAGCGTGTAAGTCTGTTTGGCGAACGCGCCCTTGCACCAATAAATCCAGCCGTCTGGTCCGAGGTAAGGCCCGTGAAGATCGTTCGCGCAGCCGGTGAGCGTCTTGCCTTTGAACCATTCCTCGCGCGTGTCCGCCACGCCATCGCCGGTCGTGTCAGTGAGCTTCCAGACGCTCGGCGGCGCTGCGACGTAGAGCGAACCGTCGTGCCACATTGCGCCTTCGGGAAACATCATGTGGTCGGCGAACACGACCGACTTGTCGAATTTGCCATCACCGTTGGTGTCCTCAAGGCGAACGACGCGATGTGGTTTCTCGATGAGTTGTTTCTCCGGCTTATCGTTCGAGCCAGATGAGTCGGTGACGTAGAGTCGGCCTTGCTCGTCAAAGTCCGCTTCGATCGGACGCGCGACGAGGTCGGGCGTGGAGATCAGTTCAATCTCGAAGCCATCAGGCAGCGTGAAGTTGTGCTCGCCGATTTTGAATTGCGCCGCTGACAAAAGAGAGGCAATCGAACACAGCGCAACAGCAAGAAAACAGCGGTGGTTCATGCGTCGAATGTTCGCAGGGAGAATGGCGCGCACAACAAAAAAGGCGCCGTCCAAAGACGGCGCCTCGTGAAATGATCCCAACCGCTTACTTCGCGCCCTGCTCGATCCACGCACGCACGAGGCTCACTTCCTCTTTGCTGAGCGGCGCGATCTTCGCCTTGTTCTCCTTTGGCGGCATGTAAAGTTCTTCGTCAGCGGTCACGTAGGCGATCATCGCGAGCAGCGAGCTCTTCTTGATGTCTCCCGGCGTCACTGATGCACCCTCGCCGCCACCCTTCAGCACAGAGGCGCGAGTGTCCGCGCGGAATTTGCCTTTCGGCTTCTCCACTTCCGGGCCGTGGCACTTGTAGCAGGACTTTTCGAAGATCGGCTTGATGTCCGTATCGAAAGTCACGCCGGTCTTGCTCGCTGCCGCAGGCAGCTTGCTCACGTTTACGTCCTCGGCCTGCGCCGCAGCGCTCGCGAGGGCAACACACAGTCCAATTGAGAATAAATGTTTGTTCATACCAAGCTCAATGTCAGACGGTGCTTAACGTTTTTCAATTCAACCGGTCAAGCGCGCTCGCGAAGGAATGAGGGCTGAGATCAAGCGGTTGCCTGTGCCACGCGGATGAGTACCTCGCGCTGCATTTGTCGTTCTCTGCATTTGCTTCTTTTGACAAGAACCCCTTCCCGCTTAGTTTCAGATTGCGACCGGCGCGGGGCCCGACATGTCAAAGGAATCATTGCCACACACGCACAATCTTGAGTTCGTCGAGCAGCTTTATAGCTCTTATCGACGCGACGCCGGCACCGTCTCCGAGGAATGGCGTCACTACTTCGCCGAGATGGACAACGGCGATGGCGCAAGCCCGATAAAGACCGCGCCGACTTTTCGTCCGCGCAGTTTGTTTCATGCGCCTGCCCCGGCGATCACCGGCTGGACGAATCTCCAGGAACGCGTCGATCAGGTCGTGCGGGCATACCGGCTCCGCGGTCACATGGCCGCGCAAATTGATCCACTCGGCCGTCCGCGCCCGGTGCCGCCGGAATTGGATCCCGCGTTTTACAAACTTGGCGAGGCTGATCTGGATCGTCATTTCTCCTGTGAAACTCTGACCGGCGCCTCCGCTCCGTTGAGCGACATCCTTCGCCAACTGCGGAATACATATTGCCGTTCCATCGGTGTCGAGCACATGCACATCGACGACGTTAGCATTCGCCGCTGGTTGCAGGCGCGAATG
>DATHEW010000320.1:0-5084 GCA_035318425.1 Candidatus Acidiferrum sp.
CCCGCATGCCGGCCGAGTCCCGCGATCTGTCTCTCCACCGCGTCGAGAGTGAGCTGGCGCAAGCTCGCATAATCCGAAAACGGCAGCTCGATCCTCTGCTTCTCCGCCCATTCCAGCACGACCGGAATGGTCGTCTCCGCAATGCGCGGCACCGAAACGATTGCCTGCTTGATGAAGAAGTAGAAACCCACACCGACACCCGCGAGCAGGATGAGGAAGAGCAGGATGCTCAACCATTTCTGTCCCCGAAAAGTGAACGCGTGCAGCGCGAAGTAGCAGAAAAAAATCGTGACGAGCGGCGTCGCGAGATGCAGCCATCCCGCCGCGATGAGAAGCACCGCGATAAACGCATACGACAGGCGTGACGGCAAACTCATGGGATCATTACTGAATGCGCGCCGAAAGCCACGGAAGCAACTCCGCGATGGCAATGCGCTCCTGACGACCATCATCGCGATACCGCAGCGTCACCGTGTTCAACAACTCCGGCTTCTCGCCCAACGTGTCGAAATCAACCGTCACGCAGAACGGCGTGCCCGCTTCGTCCTGACGTGCGTAGCGGCGGCCAATGGAACCACCATCGTCGTAAAAGACATTCATGTGCGGGCGCAAAGCGTCTCGGATCTCTCGCGCCTTCTTCACGAGATCAGGCTTGTTCTTCAACAGCGGCATCACGCCGACTTTGATCGGCGCCACACGCGGATGAAATTTCATAATCACTCGTGTCTCGGCTTTGCCCTTGTCGTCCGTATCGGTCAATTCACTGTAGGCATTGCAGATCAGCGCGAGCGTGAGGCGATCCAAGCCTGCCGAGGGCTCAATGACGTGGGGGACGAATTGTCCTTTCGAGATCCGATCAAAGAAAACTTCAGCTTCCTTTCGCGCTGCATCGCCCGCATCTGCCGGAGAGAGATTCTTCTTCTCGATGCCGAGTCGCATTTTCGCTTCGATGAATTCTTCACGCATCGACTGTTTGCGCTCGTCCGGAAGTTTCGTCCATGCGCCGCGAACTTCTTCGTCGAACACAGTCAATAGCTTCCCGGAAAACTTCTCGTGCTGGCTCAGGTCGAAATCACCGCGTGCCGCGATGCCTTCCAGTTCGTCGCCTTTGATTTCTCCGTCGTCCTCTTTGCTGAATGGAAACTTGTAGAGAATATCGACCGTGGCCCGCGCGTAGTGCGCCAGTTCATCTGCCTGCTGGACATGGAAGCCAAGTGTCACGCGCGGAAGGCCGATGTTCTCATAAAACCGGACACGTTCCTCGACCCAATACTGATGCCATGCCTGCCAGCCCCAGTTCGGCTGCGCCTCACCCGGATGGCCCTGCGACGGCACGTTTGCGACAGAACCGTGCATGGCTTCGGTCGCTTCGTCAGGGCGGATGAAAAATTCGAGCTCCATCTGCTCGAACTCGCGTGAACGAAAAATGAAATTACGCGGCGTGATTTCATTCCGAAACGCTTTGCCAATCTGGCAAATGCCGAAAGGCACCTTCACGCGTGAAGAATCGAACACGTTCTTGAACTGCACGAAAATCGCCTGGGCGGTTTCGGGCCGGAGATAAGCGAGATTCTCGTCGCTGGCGATCGGCCCGTAGTGCGTTTGCAGCATCAAGTTGAACGGGCGTGGCGCCGTCAATTCGCCGCCGCAATGCGGACACGGCGTGATGAACCCGGTCGCGCCAAGCTGTTCCGTCGCCAAGTACAGGTAAAACTCTCGCGCGTCGGCAGGCCGTTTCCCTTTCTCAACATCCTGCGCGAGCCACGAAAGCGTCACCTCTGGGTTTCGAACCACCGCGAGATTGGGAGCGAGTTGCTTGCCTTTGCCTTTCGCCCATTTGAGCAAGTCCGCTCCATTGAATGCATACGAGCCTGGCACCGTGAGCGCCGCGAGCGATTGCACCCACGGTTGTTCGCACATCATCGTCCACCATTGATCGGAGCGAATGAGCTTCTTGCAGCTTTTGCAGGTGCTCATCGGATCGGCAAACGTATCTTCGTGCCCGGATGCTTTCCACACCGTTCGGTGCAGAATGATTGAAGCGTCGAGCCCAACCACGTCGTCCCGATCGCGTGTCATGGAGTTCCACCACGCCTCACGCAGATTGCGCTTCAGTTCTGCGCCGAGGGGGCCGTAGTCCCAGAAACCGTTGATGCCGCCGTAGATTTCTGAGGATTGAAAAATGAAGCCCCGGCGTTTGCACAGGGACACGATTTTCTCCATCAAAACGTTTTCTTTCGGCTCGGACATAAACAGGTCGCGCAGTGTTTGGGATGAGCAAAGTGATGTCAAGGAACGCAGGCTCAACGCGATCAATGCACGCGGCACAGCTACAAGTTCAGGAGAGTCGTTGTCACGCTTCGCCCTGCCCACTAGCTTCTCGCCCCACATGAAGAACTCCGAAGTGCAGCGCGCCCTCAAGGTCGCTATTGCAGCAGCGAAGGCCGCCGGCGCGGTCATGATCAAAAACTTTCACAGCGTCAAAAAAGTCAACGAGGCGTCGCAGCACGACATCAAACTTGAGTTGGATGTGCGTTGCCAGAAGCTGATCGAGCGCACGCTCGCCGCGGCGATGCCGAAAATTCCCGTCCTCGGAGAAGAAGGCGACACCGGCAGCACTCAGGGTGAACTGCGATGGGTTGTCGATCCGATCGATGGCACGGTGAACTTCGCTTACGGCATCCCACACGCCTGCGTGTCGATCGCCCTGCAGGAACGCGTGTCACGCGGCGCGGTGACGCCGGACGGCTACGCGACGATCGTTGGCGTGGTGCTCGATCCGTTCGTGAACGAACTGTGGACGGCGACACTCGGTGGCAAGGCGCGCTTGAACGGTCGCGTGATTTCGGTCAGCAAGCGTCGCAAGCTGGAAGAAGCGATCGTCACGGTCGGCTTTGCCAAACATCCACGGACATTGAATCAAATGCTTCCTGTGTTGAATGATCTGGTGCATCGCGTGCGCAAGGTTCGAATGATGGGGAGCGCGGCCTTGTCGCTGACCTACGTCGCAAGTGGGCGGATGGATGTTTACCTCGAACCAGGCGTGCGGCTGTGGGACATCGCGGCCGGCGGATTGATTGTTCAGTGCGCGGGCGGAGATTTTTTTTATCAGCCGGTCGCGGGTGAATATCACACGTATCGGCTCGGCGTGAACAATGGCGCGTTTCGAAAGCAGATCACGAACGCGGTGGCGTGGTTGCGCGAATGAAAGAAGTGCCAGGGTGACCACGGCGGATGCAGAGCAAACTACCGTTGCTGCCTTCCGGCCCTGGCGGGGTTCGTAAGTCCGCATTCCATGGGCCCTGGCGGGCGCGAATTAAGCGCACGCTCACGGAGCGAGCAAGCATTACCTCGAAAACAATCTCGTAACCGCTGGTTGCCTGACGCGTCTTAGCCATGAAGCGTTCCGGCCTTGCCACGGTGGCATTGTCGTCGGAACGAGAACCGAAAACTCGACTCAATGTTTATGCAAAAAAATCTGTTCGCATCACTCTCAATGTTTGCTGGCGCCGCTGCGCTCGCGCTCGCGCTCGCGCTTGTCGTCCCGGCCCAGGCCGCAGACGCCAAGAAAGCCGACCCGAATGGCACATGGACATGGACCCAACCGCCCCGCGGCGGTGGCGATGCCCCTGCAAACGCCACACCTCGCAAGTCCACGCTCAAGTTGAAAGTGGATGACGAGAAACTCACCGGAACATTGTCGCAGCCTGCTTTCGGACGCCGCGGTCAGGGTGGCGATGCGCCAGCGACGCCTCCGGCCCCGGTTGAAACGGCGATTTCGAAAGGCAAAGTGAACGGAAACGAAATCTCCTTCGAAGTTACACGGACACGCGGCGAGAATTCCTTCACAACCAAATACACCGGCAAAATCGATGGCGATGCCATCAAGGGCAAAATTGAAATGCCCGGCCGCGACGGCGGCGACGCGGTGTCCCGCGATTGGGAAGCCAAGCGCGACAAATAGATCTAGTGGCCAACCACGCGAAGCCCGCTCAGCAATGAGCGGGTTTTTTGTTTTCGATCACTCCGCCCAGCGTTGAGCGCGCTTCAGCGCTTTGGCCCAGTCGCCCATCAAACGTTTGCGGTCAGGACCGCGCATGGCAGCAGTGAATTTGCGGTCCTGTTGCCACTGTGACGCGATCTCGCTTTTGTCTTTCCAGAAACCCACCGCGAGACCGGCGAGGTACGCGGCGCCCAGCGCAGTCGTTTCCGCGACACGCGGGCGGACCACCGGCACTCCGAGCAAGTCAGCCTGGAATTGCATCAACAGATTGTTCGCGCACGCGCCTCCATCGACACGCAGTTCCTTCAATCGAATCTTCGCGTCGCGTTCCATCGCATGGAGTACGTCGGCGACTTGATAGGCAATGCCTTCGAGCGCCGCGCGTGCGATGTGTGCTTTGGTTGAACCGCGCGTGAGTCCGAGCATGGCGCCCCGTGCGTATTGATCCCAATGCGGAGTGCCAAGCCCGGCGAAGGCAGGCACGAGATACACGCCGCCGTTGTCTGGAACTTGCGACGCGAGCGACTCGACATCGCGAGATGACGCGATGATGCCGAGACCATCGCGCAACCATTGCACGACCGCGCCCGCGATGAAGATGCTGCCTTCGAGCGCGTATTCGGTTTTGCCGCCGATGCGCCACGCGACGGTGGTGAGTAATTGATTCCGCGAAGCGATCGGCTTCGCGCCCGTGTGCATCAGCATGAAGCAGCCGGTGCCGTAAGTATTCTTCACCATGCCGGGCTTGGTGCAAACCTGGCCGAAGAGTGCGGCCTGTTGATCCCCCGCAATGCCCGCAATGCGAATGGCGCTGCCGAACAAAGTTGTCTCGCCATACACCTCACTTGAGTCGCGCACCTCCGGCAGAACAGAGCGCGGCACGCCGAACGTCTTCAGCAACTCATCGTCCCAATCGCCGGTGTGAATGTTGAAGAGCATCGTGCGCGAGGCGTTGCTCGCGTCGGTGACGTGTTGACGTCCACCGGTCAGATTCCACACGAGCCACGAATCCACGGTGCCGAATGCGAGTTCACCGGCGCGCGCTTTCGCCATCGCACCCGGAACGTTCTTCAGAATCCAT